>NZ_AQPL01000090.1:0-40589 GCF_000395345.1 Cupriavidus sp. WS
GCGCGCCGGCGGCGGCCGGCCTCAGCGGTTCGCCGGCGGCGCCGGCAGCGCGGCGAGGCCGTCGAGCAGCGCCTTGTGGAAGGCCTGCGGGTCCTGCATCTGCGGCGCGTGGCCCATCTCGGGGAATTCCACCAGCTTCGCGTTGGGCAGCGCCGCGAGCGTCTGCCGGGCCAGCTCGGGGTAGTTGCCGACCCTGGCGCGCACGTCGGGCGGCGCGACGTCCTTGGCGATGGCGGTGGTGTCCTTGTCGCCGATCAGCAGCAGCGTCGGCGTCTTCAGCGCGCCCAGCTCGTAGACCACCGGCTGGGTGAAGATCATGTCGTAGATCAGCGCCGAATTCCACGCCACCTGCTGCTTGCCCGGGCCGCGGTTCAGGCCGGCCAGCATCTGCACCCACGGCTCGTAGTCCTGGCGCCACGTGCCCGAGTAATAGGTGGCCTGCTCGTAGCTGCGGATCTTGTCGGCGCTGGTGGCCAGCTCGCGCGCATACCACTGGTCGACCGACAGCGAGGGCACGCCCTTGGCCTTCCAGTCTTCCAGCCCGATCGGGTTGACCAGCGCGAGCTGCGCGGTCTGCTGCGGATACATCAGCGCGTAGCGTATCGCCAGCATGCCGCCGGTGGAGTGTCCGATCACCACCGCCTCCTTGACGCCGATCGATTCCAGCAGCGCGTGCGTGTTGCGCGCCAGCTGCTGGAACGTGTACTGGTAGCGCGCCGGCTTGCTGGACTTGCAGAAGCCGATCTGGTCCGGCGCCACCACGCGGTAGCCCGCGGCGCCGAGCGCCTTGATGCTGCCCTCCCAGGTCGCCGCGCAGAAGTTCTTGCCGTGCAGCAGCACCGCGGTGCGCCCGTTGGGATGCGCCGGCCGGATGTCCATGTAGGCCATGTGCATGGCCTCGCCCTGCGAGGTGAAGTCGTATTGCCGGACCGGCGCGGGGTAGTCGAAGCCCTGCAGCTCGGGGCCGTAGGCCGGGCCTTCGTCGGCGGCGAGCGCGGGCGCGGCGGCGGCGATAGCCGCCGTGCCCAGCAGGGGAAGCAGGAATTGGCGTGACAGACGCATGACAGGAAATCCTGGCGAAGAAAGGGGGAAAAAACGGGCAGGCAGCGGACGGGCGGTGCGGCTACCGGATCGGGCCGCGCCGCCGCGGCAACGGCATCGTAGCGGAAAGCCGCCGCGGCTGCAGCGCGGCCGGTGGCGGCTCCGCCACCTTGGAGCCGCTACTGCCCGCGGGGTTCCCGAGCGCCCGCGCGCGCGCATGGCGCGGCATTCCCCGCTGCGGTGCTTCGCGGCGGCCGTCAGCCGCGCCCGGGACGGGCCTCGCCGCGCGCGTCGGGCGGCGGCGCCGGGAACCAGCTGCGCACGGTGTCGTAGGGATAGCGCGTGAGGCCGGCGTGGCGCGCCTGCGGCGCCAGCAGGTGCACCGACAGCGGCTCGGCCCAGCCCCAGAAATCGGCGCGCAGCGCGGGCGGGAAACCGGCATCGTCGAAGGCGTGCCAGAGCTGCACCAGCCACAGCTCGCGCCCTTCCTCGTCGAGCAGCAGCGGCAGGCCGGCGCCGGCCTGCAGGTGCGCGTGGTGCTGGCTGTAGTACAGCGGCCCGCCGCACGACTCGACCACGAAGTCGGCCACGCGCGAGGCCACGCACTCGAAGCAGTTGCCGGCGCGCGCGAACAGCGGCGTGAGCCGCAGCCGCCGCATGTGATGCATCACCAGCTCGCGCAGGCCGCTTTCCTCGCAGATCGCCAGCAGGCGGTGCGGCGGCTGCGGCAGGACCGGCAGGCAGCCCGCCGGCGCCTCGCGCCGGCCCGGCTGCGCCTCGGAGACCGGCCAGTGCAGCGTCAGGTAGCAGGCCCGCGTGCACGGCACCCAGCGGGCGCCGGACGGCGATGATGTCGATGACGGCAATGTCGGCGATGTCGGCGATGTCGGGGAAGGCGATGCGGGCGCGGCGCGGTGGTGCGGATCCATGAGCGTGTCGGGATTGTGGTCCGGTTTGTCGGCTATGGTGCTGGCTCTTGTGTCGGTTATGGCTGGTTATATATTGCCGTATATAACGGTAGACATGCCAACGCAATTTCCATGCCGTGGCCAGAAAAACGACGGCCTGCGCGCGCGCAAGCGTCGCCATCGCGGCGTGACAGGTCGGGTGAGCCGCGTCCGCTACTCGGCTCCGAAGCACATGGCGTAATCGGAACACACGCCGCAGCTCGGCGCCTTGCACAGGAAGATCTCCTCCTGCTCGCACAATTGCTTGTAGAAGAACTTCTTCCACTTCATGTCGTGCGTGTTCTTCGCCGCGAGCCGCGGGAACCAGCGGCCGATCAGCGCGGACAGCTCGCGCCGCGACGGCAGCAGCAGGTCCTGCCACAGGTGGTTATCGCCGAGGCTGGCGCAGGCCAGCGCATGGGCCACCTGGTTGGCTTCCTCGGCGGGCCCGGCGGCGGGATCGGCGTGCGCGTTGAGCAGCGCCACCAGGTCGTCGAACTCGTCCAGGCGCGCCCCGGCGCGGCTGGCGCCGGCCAGCGCGTCCCAGGCCAGCCCCAGCGCCAGGTCCGCGCCCGGAAACCAGCGCGCCAGCAGCCGGCGCGTCTGGCCGGCATCGAGCCCCGGCAGCGGCAGCAGGCCGGTGCCGCCGCGCGCGAAGCCGGCCGACAGCACGCCGGCCAGCGCCAGCGCGGTGGGATCGTCCCGGTCCGCCGCGCATGCCATCAACACCGCCCGATAGTCCATGACCGGCTCCTCGCTCACAACGCGGCGGCGGCGGCGTGCGTGTAGCACTTCTTCGGGCAGATCTTCGCGCACGCCGTGCAGCCGATGCACAGCTCCTTGTGCGCGATGGTCATGACTTTCTTCTCGTACTCGTCGTCCTCGTCGTCGTCGCCGGCCAGCGCGATGTGCTCGCCGTCCTCGTCCAGGCCGACCAGCTCGAGCACGCCGCGCGGACAGACCCGGAAGCAGCGGCCGCAGCCGATGCATTTTTCCTCGTCGAGCGCGGCGACGAAGGTCGGCGTCCAGATGGCGCCGCTGGGCAGGGTGACGCTGAACATGTCGCTCATGGCGGTTCTCCGTTCTCCGTTCTCCGTGGGCGGGCGCGTGGCTCAGGCCGCCGCCGCCGCGGCCTTGCGCGCCGCCATCAGCGCGGCGTGGGCGTCGTGGCAGCGCTGCGCCACGGCGAGGATCTGCTCCCAGTTGGTGGGCAGCTCCTCGGACAGGTCGTGCAGGTCCATCTTGGCCTGCGTGGCCTGCGCGTTGAGTTTCTTCAGGCGCGCCTTGAGTTCGTCGGCTTCGGTGCTCATGGTGGTCTCGTTCCTCTCGTTCCTTTCGTTCCGCCTTCAGGCGCCGTAGCGGGCCACGGCCGGATAGGCCTCGATCATGCCGATCGCCTCGTCGAGGAACCTGCCGCCGGCGTCGGCCAGCTTCTCCAGCGACGGGAAACCGAAGCGGTGCACGTCGCGCAACTGCTTGTTGACCACCACCAGCCGGCCAGCCAGCAGCACCAGGCGGCCGAAGCCCTCGTGGCTCATCTTCATCATCGGCGAGACCATCTGGCCGGTCTGGCGCTCGATGGCCACGGCGATGGCGCTGTAGAAGATTTCCAGCCGCCACAGCGTCTCGGGGTCGGGGTCGCCCATCAGCGGAATCGCGCGGCGCTCCTCGGGGGTCAGGATGTAGGGCTTGAGCAACTGCATGTCGCTCTTGCCGTCCCACGCGCCGTGGGTGTCCTGCGCGCGCAGCTGCTTGACCAGCTGCTGCACGAACGGCGTGGCGAGCAGCGCCGCGTCGGCGGTGGCGGCAGGATTGGCGGTGGGCGCTTCGATGCTGGCGTCAGCCATGAGATACCTCGTCGTCTTCGAAATCGTGGGCACGCTCGCCGTCCTTGGCCAGCGCCTTGCGCAGCCACGGCGGCGGCGTGCCCTTGAGCACCTGCTGCAGCCGGCCGAGGATGTCCTCGATGCCCTCGGGCTGCGGCACCTTGATCGGGTGGATCTTCAGCGCCACCACGCGCGCCGCGCCGGAGCCGCCGATGGCGGCCACGTAGAGGATGGCGCAGTCCTTGATGGCGTCCAGCTTTGGCGCGAGCTTGTCCTCGTCGCCGTCTTCCTCCAGCTTGCCGCCGAAGTCGAACGACTCGACGAAGCGGTAGCCGTGCGGCGTGACGTCGTAGGTGACGATGCTCTTGGCCCAGCCGAAGTGCGCATCGACGTACTGCTTGTCCTGGGTGGCGAACGCTATCTTCATGCTCAGTGCTCCTTGGTGTGGATCGGGTAGCCGTTCAGGGATCCGCTCGGGTATCCACTCACGCGCCGGCGGCGACGACCGGAATGTCCACCGCGCGCGCCGGGTCGCGCGCGGCGAGGTCGAGCGCCGCCTGCGGCAGCGGCCAGTCGCCCGGGTGATGGTGCGCGATCTGCTCGATCATCAGGTTGGCGACCTCGAAGATCAGGTTCATGGTGCCGCGGTAGCCGACCTGGCGGCGATGCGCGTTGCCGACGCGGTCGAACAGCGGAAAGCCCGCGCGCAGCAGCGGCTTGCCCAGGCGCGCGGCCATCTGCCGGCCGTGCGAATGCGTGATGAGCAGGTCGCAGCCGGCGGCGGCGCGCTCCATGTCCTCCAGGTCGCCGAGCACCACCTGCTGCGCCGGCAGCAGCGCGTGCGCCGCCGACTGCGTGGTGCTGACGCAGCAGCACAGCTCGGCGCCCATCTCGTGCAGCAGGCCGCCGAGCGCCAGCAGCAGGTCGGGCTCGGCGCCGATGGCGACCTTGATGCCGCCGGTGTAGAAATGGCCGTCGAGCATGGCGTCGAGCAACTGGCTGCGCTGGCGCCGGTACCTGGCCGGCACCGGCCGCCCCGAGAGTTGCGCGAGCCGCTCCAGCAGGCGGTCGTTGGCCTCCAGCCCGGTCAGCCGCGGGAAGATCTCGAACCCGGTGCCCGCGATCGATTGCAGCGCCTCGGCCGCCTCGCGGGTCTGCTCGCCCACGCCGATGGTGAAGGCCGAGGCGCCGGCCGCGCGGATCTGCGCGAGCGTGGTGCCGCCCAGCGTGGTGCCGCGCCAGTCGGGCGCGATGTGCCCGTCCAGCGAGCCGGAGATGTCGGGCAGCACGATGGCCTCCAGGCCGAACGCCTCGACGATCTCGCGCAGCTCGTCGATGTCGCCCGGCGACAAATGGCTGCCCGGCAGCAGCGTGACCTGCCCGGCCGCGACCGGCAGCGGCCTGACCAGCGCGCGCACCACCGCGGTGACGGCGTGCTTGTAGCCATCCTCGAACGCGCCCACGTAGTCGGGCGTGGAGACGTAGACGATCTCGGTGTCGGCCAGCTCCGGCTTGCGCTGGCGCGCCGTGACCAGGTAGCCCTCCACATCGTCGCCCTTGGTCTCGGTCAGGCCCGTGGAGCAGATGGCGATGATGCGCGGCGCGGCGCGCTTGCGGATGTTGAGCAGCGCCGCCTCGATGTTCTCGTAGCCGCCCAGGATGGTGGTGACTTCGTTCATCGCCGTGGTCTGCAGCGGGATCGCCTCCTTGAAATGGCGCACCAGCAGCACCAGCCCGAACGAGGTGCAGCCCTGCGAGCCGTGCATCACCGGCATGCAGGCATCGAGCCCGAGGAAGGCGAAGCTCGCCCCGAGCGGCTGGCTCATCTTGAGCGGATTGACCGCGCAGGCTTTGCGGGATTCGACGACTTGGGCCATGCTGGCTCCTGGCGGTGGCGGCGCGGCCTTCAGGCCGGCACGGCGGCGGGTTGTGGAGCAAATTGCGGGGCAGATTGCGGGACCGGTCGAGCGCCGGGCAGCGCGCCCAGGGTCTCGCCGTCGTCGCCCCACGGCGCCGGGATGCGCACCTGCTGCCACACCGGGTTGTGGATCGCGCGGTCGATCTCGTGCACCAGCTCGACGATGCCCTCGTAGCCGGCGTACGGATGGTGGCGCTCCTGGTTGATGTCCAGCCACGGCATGCGCGCCTTGAGCGCGACGAACTGCGAGCGCCCGCCCGAGAGCATGATGTCGGCGCGCGCCTCGCGGAGCATGTTGTACATCTCGCGCGGCGTCATGTCGTCGATCATGTGCGCGTCGTCGCCCATGATCTCCTTGATCTTCTGCTTGTCCTCGGCGGTGCTCTTCTTGATGCTGGTGCCGACGATCTCCAGCCCCGCCTCCTGCAGCGCCGCCACCACCGACCACGACTTCACGCCGCCGGTGATGAGCAGCACGCGCTTGCCGGCCAGGCGCTCCCGGTACCGCGCGATGCGCTGCCAGGCGCGCGCCTCCTCCGACGCGATCAGCCGCTCGGTGCGCGCCAGCAGGTCGTCGGGCGCGCCCTGGCGCACCAGCAGCGCGGCGATCTGCCGCAGCGTGTCGCTCATGTCGCCGATGCCGTAGAACGAGCCCTCGAAGTAAGGGATGCCGTAGCGCTGCTGCATCTTGGTGGCGATGTTGATCATCGACTTCGAGCACACCATCATGTTGACCCTGGCGCGGTGCGCGCCGGCGATCTCGCTGTAGCGGCCGTCACCCGAGATGCACGACAGGATGCGGATGCCCAGCGCGTCGAGCAGCGGCTTGGTCTGCCACAGCTCGCCGGACAGGTTGTACTCGCCGATGATGTTGATGTCGTAGGGCGTGGTGTAGTCGGGCTCGCGCGTGCCGATCACGTAGTCCAGGATGGCCTCGCCGCCAAGCTTGTTGCCGAGGTTCTTGGGCCCGGCGAAGCCCGGCGCGTTGACCGGGATCACCGGCTTGCCGAACTTCTCGCTGGCGCGCTTGCACACCGCCTCGATGTCGTCGCCGATCAGCGCGGTGACGCAGGTCTGGTAGACGAACACCGCCGGCGGGTCGTATTTCTCGATGATCTCGCGCACGCTGCGGAACAGGCGCTTCTCGCCGCCGTAGATCACGTCGAGCTCGTTGATGTCGGTGGTGAAGCCGGTGCGGTAGAGCTGCGAGCCGGACGACGCCGCGTGGCGGTTGTCCCAGGCGTTGCCCTCGCAGGCGATCGGCCCGTGCACGAGGTGGGCCACGTCCACCACCGGCTGCAGCGCGATCTTGGCGCCGTCGAACGCGCAGCCGCCCGCGGCCGCGCCGGGCGAGAGCTGCTTGGTGCAGCCCTTCTTGCGCTCTTTCTCGCTCTTGCCCTGGTTCTTGTCGCAACCGGGCTCGTCGAACACTTCGGCGATCTTGGCTTTCAGCGAAACTGACATGACGGGCTCCTTGCCGGTACGTACCCTTGCACTGGCAATTTCCGTACCACGCGCAAAGCGCCACAAAACCGACGCAGCGGCCACATGACAGTCAGGAAGACACGCGCCGGCACTGGTGTCTTGGCGCGTTTGAATGGATTGCGACAAAGCATTCGCGACACAGCGCCGGCGGCGCGCGCTCAGCGCCGGTCCGCGTTTTCGGCGCCAGTGCCCGTGCCGACCCCGGCACCAATCCCCGCCTGCGCGATGGCCCGCGCGCGCGCTTCCAGCAGCGCGTCCGGCTGTGCGGGCTCGCGCACGGCGAGATAGGCGGCCAGCGCGCGGCGCAGGCTCGGCGCGCGCTGGTAGACGGCTTCGGCGTGGCCCGGGTAGGCGGCGTAGTCGCAGCAGCACACGGCCAGCAGCTGCTCGAAGCGCTCGGGCCGCGCCTCGGCCTCCACGCGCTCGAGCAGCGCGGCGATGGCGCCGGCGCGCAGGTCGCACGCGCGATGCACGCGGTCGCACTCGGCCACCGCCAGCAGCGTCAGGTCGAGCGCGTCGGCGGGCAGCGCGATGCGCCGCGCCAGCGCGGCCAGCAGGATCATGCCGCGCGCGCCGTGCCCGGGATGGCTCGGCCACACCGCCGGCGGCGTGCGGCCCATGCCGATCTTGTGCAGCAGCGCCGCCAGGCGCACCGCCAGCGGCGCGTTGCGGCGCGCGGCCTGGGCCAGCGCGCGCAACTGGTGCTCGCCGACGTCGAGCGGCTCCGGCCCGTCGGCGCCGTGCGGCACGCCGAACAGCGCGTCGAGCTCGGGCAGCAGGCGCTTGAGCCCGGCGCAGCCGCGCATGGCCGCGAAGAAGCCCAGCGGATACGGCGCCATCAGCGCGCGCGCGAGCACCTGGCCGCGCTGCGCGGGCGTGAGCCGCTCGATGGCGTCCATCTGCACCGCGCTCACCATCAGCGCCTGCTCCGCCACGCCGAGCGTGGCGGCCTCGCTCTGCGCCGCCAGCAGCGCCAGCCGGATCAGGTCCTGCGCGGTGATGGTGGCCACGGCGCGCGCTCAGTTGTCGTCGGCCAGCACGTCGAGCGCCACCAGTTGCGCGTGCAGCGCGCGCCGCGCGCGCCAGTTCGGCGCGCCGGCCAGGCGCGGGTCGGCGCCCTCGAAGGCGCCGACCGCGTCGCGCTCGTTCCAGTAGATGCAGGCGCCGCCGCGCGCGTCCAGCGCCGCCGCCAGCGCCGCGCGCTCGCTCACCGGCTCGCGCCGGAACACGCCGCGCCCGAGCAGGTGGTCGGCGCGATAGAGCGGCGTGTCCCAGCCATGCTCGGCGCCGAGCGCGCTGATCGCCGGGTATTGCGCGCGCGCCGGCTCGCCGGGCTGGTGGCCCAGCAGCGCGAGCAGCGCGCGCGCCGTGGTCTGGTCATGGATTTCCCGGCGCGACAACGGATCGGACGCCGCCACCTTGCGGGCGAAGTCCTCGTCGTCGTAGGCAAACCAGGCCCGCGGCACGCCGCCGGCCGGCAGTTCGACCACATAGATCACGGCACGCTCCCAATGCTGTTTACCCTGCCCCGCCCTACTCCACCCCTTCGGCCGCGGTCTTGGTCCAGATCGCGCGGCGGATGCGCTGCGCGATGCCGGACGGGCTGGCGTCGAACGCGCGCTGCGCGGCCGCCAGCGCGCCCTGCGCGATGGCGGCTTCCGCGTGCGTCAGCGGCACGCGGCCGGCCATGTGCGTGGCGCCCGGCACCGCGCGGGCGATGCCCTGCCGGTTCGGGTGCTCGAGCACCGGCACCAGGCGGTCGGCCTCGCGCGCGCCGGCCAGGCAGACCCAGCCGTCGATCACCTCGACCTTGCGGCCGTCCTGCGTGAGCTTGACCAGCACCGTGTCTGCCATGACGGCCTCCCTGCCTCAGCGAATGATGTCGTAGCTGTAGTCGGTCTGCGCGGCGACGATGGTGTTGGCATCGAGCGTCTCGAAGAACTCGTCGAGCAGCGTGACCAGGATCCGCAGCGCGCCGTCGTAGCCCCAGGTGGGGTAGCGGTGGTAGTGGTGGCGGTCGAAGATCGGGAACACCATGCGCACCAGCGGCGTCTTGGTGTCGCGCTCGAGGTACTTGCCGTAGGTGTTGCCGATCAGGAAATCCACCGGCTCGGTAAACAGCAGCGAGCGCAGGTGCCACAGGTCGCGCTTGGGGTAGGCCTTGCAGCCGGCGCCATAGGGCGAGGCGTCGAACAGCGCCTGCACCTTGGCGGCCCAGGCCTCGTTGCCGTTGGTCGCCAGCACGTGGGCCGGCTCGGCGCCGAGCTCCAGCAGGAACTGCGTGTAGCCCAGCATCTGGTCGGGGTCGCCGTACAGCGCGAAGCGCTTGCCGTGCAGGTGGGCCTGGCTGTCGGCCATCGCGTCGACCAGCTGGCCGCGCTCCTTTTCCAGTTGCGCCGGGATCGGCTTGCCGGTCACGCGCGCGATCTCCATCAGGAAATGGTCGGTGCCGGCCACGCCGACCGGCGCGTTCAGCACCACCACTTCCTGGCCGTGCTCGGCGATGAACTTGCTGGTCTTCTCGCAGCAGTATTCCTGGAACACGAAGGTGGCCTTGGCGTGCAGCGCGCGCTCGACCTCTTCCTTGGTGGTGCCGCCTTCGTACATGCGGAACTCGCCGTCGGTCGGGGTGTTCCAGGTCTCCGACGGGTCGCAGATCACGTTGACCTGCACGCCGAACAGTTCGAAGATGCGGCGGATCTCCTTCATGTTGCCGACCACGTAGCCGTCGAAGCCGCCGATGAAGTTGACGCTCTCGTCGGGCACGCGCGCGAGCGGCGCGGTGGTGCCGGCCTTGCCGTCCCAGAAATGCTTGAGGATGCCGAGCAGCGCGTTGTCGTAGCCGGTGACGTGGCTGCCGACGAAGGCCGGCGTATGCGCGAACGGCACGTCGTAGTCCTCCGGCACGCTGCCCTTCTGCTTGCTGTTCTTGATGAAGGCGTCGAGGTCGTCGCCGATCACCTCGGCCATGCAGGTGGTGGAGACCGCGATCATCTCGGGCTTGTACAGGCTGTAGGCGTTGGCCAGGCCGTCGATCATGTTGTTCATGCCGCCGAACACGGCGGCGTCCTCGGTCATCGAGGAGCTCACGCACGAGGTGGGCTCCTTGAAATGGCGCGAGAAATGCGAGCGGTAGTAGGCCACGCAGCCCTGCGAGCCGTGCACGAAGCTCAGCGTCTTGTGAAAGCCGTTGGCCACGTAGACCGCGCCGAGCGGCTGGCAGGCCTTGGCGGGATTGACGGTGAGCGAGTCGCGCGCGAAATTCTTCTGCTTGTAGTCCTCGGTCTTGGTCCACTCGACGATCTGCTTGACGGTCTCGTCGGCGTGGTTGAACTCGAAGTTTTCCTTCTTGGTGCGGAAGATCTCCTGGTATTCCGGCTCGCGGAACAGCAGTTCGTGGTCGAGGATCTTGTCTGCGGATTGCGGCATGGGGTACTCCTGATATGCGGTTGCTGTGGATGCGGCGCGCGCGGCCGGCGGGCGCCGGCCGCGCAGGCTCAGGCGGCTTTTTTCCAGGGCGCCTTGGCCAGGCCCCACACCGGGCTGGAGATCGCCATGTCCATGTCGCGCGCGAAGATGGCGAAGCCGTCGTAGCCGTGGTACGGGCCCGAGTAGTCCCAGCTGTGCATCTGGCGGAACGGCACGCCCATCTTCTGGAACACGTACTTTTCCTTGATGCCCGAGCCGACCAGGTCGGGCTGGACCTGCTCGACGAACTTTTCGAACTCGTAGCCGGTCACGTCGTCGTAGATCAGCGTGCCGTCCTTCACGTAGTGCGTGGTGCGCTGGTAGTCGTCGTTGTGGCCGAACTCGTAGCCGGTGCCGACCACCTCCATGCCGAGGTCCTCGTAGGCCCCGATCACGTGGCGCGGGCGCAGCCCGCCGACGAACAGCATCACCTTCTTGCCCTGCAGGCGCGGCTTGAACTTGGCGAGCACCGCGTCCATCAGCGGCCGGTACTTGGCGATCACCTTCTCGGCGTTGGCCTTGATGGTGTCGTCGAAGTGGCTGGCGATCTCGCGCAGGCTCTTCTCGATCATGGTCGGGCCGAAGAAGTTGTATTCCACCCAGGGAATGCCGTACTTCTCCTCCATGTGCCGGCTGATGTAGTTCATCGAGCGGTAGCAGTGCAGCACGTTGAGCTTGGCCCGCGGCGTGTTCTCCAGCTCGGCGATCGAGCCGTCGCCCGACCACTGCGCGATCACGCGCAGGCCGATCTCCTCGAGCAGGATGCGGCTGGACCAGGCGTCGCCGCCGATGTTGTAGTCGCCGATGATGGCCACGTCGTAGGGTGTGGAGACGAAGTCCGGGCGCTTGTCGGGGTCGGCCTTGTCGAACACCCAGTCGCGGATGGCGTCGTTGGCCAGGTGGTGGCCCAGCGACTGGCTCACGCCGCGGAAGCCCTCGCAGCGCACCGGCACGATGGTGTGGCCTTCATACTGCTTGCTCTTGCGCTTGGAGACCGCCTCGATGTCGTCGCCGATCAGGCCGATCGGGCATTCGCTCTGGATCGAGATGCCCTTGTTCAGCGGGAACAGTTCCTGGATCTCGTCGATGATCTTGTCGAGCTTCTTGTCGCCGCCGAAGACGATGTCCTTTTCCTGGAAGTCGGAGGTGAACTGCATCGTCACGAAGGTGTCGATGCCGGTGGTGCCGATGTAGTAGTTGCGGCGCGCGGCCCACGAATACTGGCCGCAGCCCACCGGGCCGTGGCTGATGTGGATCATGTCCTTGATCGGGCCCCACACCACACCCTTGGAGCCGGCATAGGCGCAGCCGCGGATGGTCATCACGCCGGGCAGCGACTTGATGTTGGATTTGACGCCACAGTCGGGCTTGCCGTCCTCGAAGGTGCCCAAATGCTTGGCGCGCCGCTTGGCCATCTTTTCGGGATAGGCCTTCAGCACTTCGTCGATCAGGGCCTTGTTCGCGGCCTTGCGCTCTTCAACGGTGGCGCTCATGGAAATACTCCGTAAGTAGATTGAGATTGCCGGGCGGGCCGCCTGCGCGGCCCGCCGCGCGGGTCGTTACGCGACCAGTTCCTGGGCCGACTTGCCGACCTGCGATTCGTCGACGGCCTTCATGATCCCGTGCTCCATCAGCAGGTCTTCGAGCTGGTCCATCGTGATCGGGGTCGGGATGGTGCCGTTGCCGGCGTTGTTGTGGATCTTGGTGGCGAGCTGGCGGTACTCGCCGGCCTGCTTGGAGTCCGGCGCGAACTCGAGCACCGTCATGCGGCGCAGCTCGGCGTGCTGCACGATGTTGTCGCGCGGCACGAAGTGGATCAGCCTGGAGCCCAGCATCTTCGCCAGCGCCTCGGCCAGCTCGAGCTCCTTGTCGGTCTGGCGCTCGTTGCACACCAGCCCGCCCAGGCGCACGCCGCCGCTGTTGGCGTACTTCAGGATGCCCTTCGAGATATTGTTGGCCGCGTACATGGCCATCATCTCGCCCGACATCACGATGTAGATCTCCTGCGCCTTGTTCTCGCGGATCGGCATGGCGAAGCCGCCGCACACCACGTCGCCGAGCACGTCGTACGAGACGTAGTCCACGCCGTCGTAGGCGCCGTTCTCCTCGAGGAAGTTGATCGAGGTGATGACGCCGCGCCCGGCGCAGCCGACGCCCGGCTCCGGACCGCCGGACTCCACGCAGCGGATGTCCTTGTAGCCGATCTTCATCACGTCCTCGAGTTCGAGGTCTTCCACCGAGCCGGCCTCGGCGGCCAGCGAGAGGATGGTGTCCTGCGCCTTCGCGTGCAGGATCAGGCGGGTCGAGTCCGCCTTGGGATCGCAGCCGACGATCAGGATCTTCTGGCCGAGATCGGTCAGCGCCGCCAGCGTGTTCTGCGAGGTGGTCGACTTGCCGATGCCGCCTTTGCCGTAGAAGGCGATTTGCCGAAGTTGAGACATTGCAGTTCTCCAATCAGGAAGAAGGATTGATACCAAGGTTGCGTAGCCGCGACCATGTCAGCCTGTCGTGCCTGTATGGGTCTTATTCTGTCGAGTCACGCCCCGGCCGGACCAGTGTCCGCGCAAGCCCTCAACAGCAGCTTCCATGCCATGCGCGCGCGGCGCCCCGCCGGATGCGTCCCGAATGTCCGCGAACGGCGCGGCAGCGCGGCTTTGCGGGATGCCGCGCGCGGCCGGCGCCGGCGCGCGCGGGCTTGTCGGGAACCCGACAAAGCGTGCGAACTTCGTCGCGAACGGCACTGCCCGGACGCGCCGCGCGCGCGGCCCCATGCGCCAATGCGTGCCGCATGCGCGGTTTCCCGGGCTGGTACGGTTATTGCGGAAATGCCGTGCCATGAACACACCAGCAACCCGACCCGATCCCGCCGCGCAGCCCGCGCAACCGACGCCGGCCACGCAGCCGACGCAGCCCGCGGCGCAACGCGCGCGGCCGACGCACTACGAGCGCCTCGGCGGCGACGCCGCGGTCGCGCGGCTGGTCGACGCCTTCTACCGCCACATGGACACGCGCGCCGACGCGCGCGGCATCCGCGCCATGCACGAGCCCGACCTGTCGCCGACCAAGGCGGTGCTGGTGAGCTACCTGTGCGAATGGCTCGGCGGCCCGCCGCGCTATTCCACCCAGCACGGCCATCCGCGCCTGCGCATGCGCCACGCCGGCTTCGCCATCGGCGCGGCCGAGCGCGACGCATGGCTGGCCTGCATGCGCGCCGCGCTCGACGAGACCGGCGCCGATGCCGCGCTGCGCGACGAACTGATGCCCGCCTTCTTCAAGATCGCGGACTGGATGCGCAACCCCCGAACCTGATTCCGCCCCGACCCGAGCCACCCGCCCATCACGCTTTCCACCGACAAGGACCCGCCATGCCCGCCACGCTTGCCCGCAAGGAGATCGACGACACCGCGTTCGCCCGTCTCGAACACGAAGGCCGCCTGCTCAACCCGCTGCTCAAGGCCCCCACCGGCAAGTCCGGCCGCTTCGGTTTTCGCGGCGAGCTCGCGCTGCGCTTCGCGCCCAGGCTCGCCGACGAGGCCCGCCCGCCCGAGCTGACCTGCGACCAGGTGATGGCCGTGGCCACCATCGGCGAGAAGCAGCTGCCGTTCTTCGCCGGCTACCTGCTGAGCTTCGAATACCTGAAGGACGTGGCCGAGGTGCTCGGCGACACGCTGACGGCCGGCGGCAAGTACTTCCTGTTCTGCGACAACATCGACCTGAGCAGGAAATACCAGGTGCCGTACAAGGGCGCGATGTTCTACGTGCTGCCCATCTTCGAGTCCACCGTCTACAACGAGATGCTCGAACTGCTGTACCTGGAGAAGAACGACCTGAAGAAGCGCGACACCGCCGGCAAGCTCGACGCGGTGGCCGACGCCGCGCTCCGCTTCGACGTGACCTTCGACACCATCACCTACGCCGAAGGGCTGGAGCTGATGGGCCCGGTGCGCAACCCCAACGAGAACCGCCCGGTCTGATCCCCCGCGGGCGCCGGCCGCCTTGGCCCGGCGGCGCCTTCCGACCCACGCCAGACAGCGAGACGCCACCATGATCCCGTCCACCGACACCGCGCTGGCCGTCGCCGGCCGCGTCATCGAGGCCACCGCCGAAGCGGCCGGCGCCGGCGTGCCGCCGGTCATCCCCGCGGCGCTCGCCACGTGGCTGGCCTATCACGACTTCCCGGACCTGCACGCGCGCGCCGCCAACGGCGACACGCCGCTGATGCGCGCGGCCTGGCGTGGCGAGGACGCGGTGGCCGCGGCGCTGCTGGCCTACGGGGCCGCGCCCGGCGCGGTCAACGACGACGGCAACGGCGCGCTCTGGTTCGCCTGCCTGCACGGCAACCCCGTGACCATCGTGCGCCTGATCCAGGCCGGCGCGCCGATCGACCACGCCAACGACGACGACATCACCTGCCTGATGCAGGCCGCGGCCAGCGGCCGGCTGGAGGTGCTGCAGATCCTGCTGGCGCACGGCGCCTCGGCCAACCTGTACGCGCCCGACGGCCGCAGCGCGCTCGACATGGCCGCCGAGCGCGGCCTGCAGCTGCTGCGCGCGGCGCGCCGCATGGCCATGCCCGCGCTCGACGCCGCGCTGCGGGAAGCCTGAGCGAAACCGCCCATGAGCCATATCGTCTTCTATGGAAAACCCGGCTGCGGCGGCAACGCGCGGCAAAAGGCGCTGCTGCGCGCGGCCGGCCACACGCTGGAAGTGCGCGACCTGCTGCGCTGGCCCTGGACCGGCGAGGCGCTGCTGGCCTACCTGGCGCCGCTGCCGGTCGGCGCGTGGTTCAACCGCGCGGCGCCGCGCGTCAAGTCCGGCGAGGTGGTGCCCGAGAAACTCGACGCCGGCGCCGCGCTGGCCCTGCTGCTGGCCGAGCCGCTGCTGATCCGGCGCCCGCTGATGGCGCACGGCGAGCGGCGCATGGCGGGCTTCGACGTCGCCGCCGTGCACGCATGGGTCGGGCTCGGCGCCGACGCCCCCGCCGCGGACCGGCCGCTGGAGGGCTGCGCGGCGGCCGTGGGCCACTGCGCCGCGCTGACCGATGCCGGACCGAAGCGACCCGAATGAATCGCATGAATCCCATGAATCGCGTTGAACGGAGTTGACGATGCCGCTGTACGACTATCTTTGCCAGGCCTGCGGGCACCGCTTCGAGACGCTGGTGCGCGCCGGCGCCACGCCAGCCTGCCCGCAATGCGGCGGCACCGCGCTGGACAAGCAGGTCAGCGCGCCGGCCGCGCCCGGCAAGAGCAAGGCCATCGTCGCCGCCGCGCGCCGGCAGGCCGCGCGCGAAGGCCACTTCAGCCAGTACAGCGCGGCCGAGCGCAACAAGCTGCTGCGCTAGGCCGGCCGCCGTGCGATCTCCGCGTGGCTGCCCGGCCCGTCGCTGCCCGGCCGCGCGCCGGCCGCCAGCAGCCGCGCGTTCAGCGCCAGCGCGAACTCGCGCCACGCCGCCGCCAGGTCGAGCACGATGGCGCGCTGCAAGGCCGCGTCCGGCCGATGCTCCTCGGGAAAACCGGACAGCGCGCACGCGCTGCCGTTGAAGGCCAGCGCCGCGTCCATGAGCTGCCGGTTCCAGCCGTCGAAGACGGCCAGCAGCACCGGCGTCAGTGCATGCCGGCCGGCCTGCGCCGGACCCGCGCGGCCGGCGCCGAGCCCGGGCAGCAGCGTGTCGAGCGCGTCCAGCGCCTCGCTGTAGACCTGCTCCGCGGTGGCCAGCAGCGCGCGCTGCGTCGGCTGCTGCGGCTGCTGGCTCGACAGCAGCCGCTCCAGGTGCTGGCGGTAGCGCGAGGGCGCCTGCTCGCGGCGCGCCGACACGCAGGCGGCGAACGCCGCGCGCGCCTCGGCCGCACTGTCCTCATTGCCGTCATTGCCCGCATCGTCGCCGGCGCCGTCCGCCGCCGGCGCCAGCGCCCGCGCGATGCGCGCCGCCGCTTCCAGCGCGCCTTCGAGGTGGCCGGCACCATGCGCGGCGCTCTCGCTGCCGCCGAAATGCAGCCGTCCCGACCAGTGCGCCAGGCGCAGCCCGGGATCGGCCTGGGGCAGCGCCGCCGGGCCGGCGCGGTCGGCGCGGCTGCAGGTCCACGGCTCGTCGGCCCAGTCGAGCAGATGCTGGCGGCCGCCGTGCTGCGCCTCGGCGCCGTACAGCTGGGCCAGCTGGCTCTCCACCAGCAGCGCGGTGCCGCGCCGGAACTCGGCGCGCTGCGCCGCGCCGAGCGCGACGAAGCCGCCCAGCGCGCCGGCCTCGGTGGCGTCGTCGCTGGCATCGAACACCTCGCCCAGCATGGCCTGGGCATGGCGCACGAAGGCATTGCCCGAATGCCCCGCCTGGCGCCAGAACGGGCGGGCGTAGGTGGTCACCACCTTGGCCTGCGCCGCCATCCAGGTCGGCGTGGCGGCGAGCATGCCGGCCAGCGCCGCGGGCAGCGGCGGCTCGAAGGCGACGCGCTCGTGCGCCAGGCGCGGCGGCAAGGCCAGCACCACGTGGCGCGCGCGCAGCAGGCGCGTGCCGCCGCCTTCTCCACCTTCGGGCCCCAGTTCGAGTTCCAGTTCGACGTGGGTGCCGCGGTCGCGCAGCCGGCGCAGCGCGCTGCCGGTGCGCAGGCTGCCCGCCGGCAGCGCGTCGGCCAGCGCCGCCACCAGGCGCTGCGCGCCGCCGGCGATGCGGCGCGCGCCGGCATGCACGCCGCCGGGCGCCATGCGCCGCTCGGGCGCGCGGTCCGGGTCGGTGAGCCAGAGCGCGTCGCCGGGGTCGTGCTGGGGCCGGCTGGCCAGCCCGAGCTCGTCGAGCAGCGCGGCGACGCGCGGCTCGGTCTCGGGCCAGAACCACGCCGGGCCGAGGTCCAGCATCTGTCCGGTGGCTTCGCAGCGCCGCGACAGCGCGCGGCCGCCGAGCCGCGCGCGCGCCTCGACCAGCACCAGCGAGCGCCCCCGCGCGTGCAGCGCGCGCGCCAGCGCGAGGCCGCACACCCCGGCGCCGACGATGGCCACGTCGGCCAGCAGCGCTTCGACCCCGGCCACGGCGCGGCTCAGACGAAGCTCAGCAGCTCGACCGTCACCGGCTCTTCGCCCAGCACCGCCTGGCAGGCCAGGCGCGACTTGGCGCCGACGCCGACGATGGTGTCCAGCTTCTCGTTCTCGCCGCGCTGGATCTTCGACAGGCTCTTGCGCCCCTCCTGCACGAAGACGTGGCAGGCGCCGCATTCGGCCTTGCCGTCGCACTTGTGCGCGATGGGCTCGCCGCTGGCGAGCAGCGCCTGCAGCAGCGTGGCGCCGGCGGCCACATCATAGGTCTTGCCGGCGGGCAGTACGGTCAGTGCGGTCATGATTTCGGTTTCTCCGGTTGGTTTGCGATGCATGAAAAAGCGCCGGGCGCCGCTACGCGGCCAGGGCGGGCCGCAGCGCGGCCACCAGCGCGTCGGCGAACGCCGGCAGCGGCATGGCGATGCGGGCGATGCCCTGCTCTTCCAGGAAGCGCGCCTCCATGCGCGTGGGCGCGTCGGGCAGCACCGCCCAGTGCGCGCCGGACGAGCGCTTCATGATCTGGCGCGCGAAGCTGCGCGTGAGCTGGTCGTCGAAGCGGCAGCCCAGGAACAGGAAGCCGCGCCCGCCGCGCCAGGCCTGCACGGCCGGCGGGATCGGGGTCTGGATGTCGATCTCGGTCAGCACCTCGACGTAGTCGCTGTCGGACACCAGGTAGTTGGCGGCCGGCGCGTGGCCGCCGATCGGCTTGTACAACAGCGCGCCGGCGGCGGGCACGTCCGGCAGCGGCTCGCCGTGCGGGCCGTAGGCGCCGAACCACGTGCCGAAATGCTCGGCCTGCGACAGGCCCTGCACCTGCGCCCAGCCGCCGCGCGGGCGCGCTTGCGCCAGCGCGGCGGCGAAGGTGTCGTCGTACCAGGTGTCGACCCACAGCCCCGCGCCGCTGGCGGCCAGCGCCAGGTGCAGCGGCGACGGCGACGGCGTGGCGGCGAAAGCCTCGTTCAGCAGGTTGACCACCGACTTGCGGTGCTTGAAGTTCTCGATGAACTGCGCGGCCTGGGTGAGCCGCTTGCGGATCTTGTGCGGCACGCTGATGCGCGCGGTCAGAAGCTCCGCCAGCGCCACCGGCGTGGCCGGCACGGCCGCGTCGGCGCACAGCGCCAGCAGCCCCGGACCGAGGTAGGGAATGATGGCGCCGGCGTTCAGGTGGCGGGCGATCTGATCGATGTCGGTTGGGTCAATGTCGGCGGGCATGTCCGGACCTCAGAGATAGATGGCGGCGCCGGCACCGACGTTGGTCGCGGTGTCCTTGAGCGTCTTGACGATGTACTTGACCTGGCTGGCGTCGAGCTGCGCGTGCAGCGGCAGCGCCAGCGCGCGGTCGCCGATGCGCTCGGTGTCGGGCAGCAGGCCGCGCTTGTGCGCGGCCGCGTCGCCGGTGTTCATGTAGTGGAACTGCTGGTGCAGCGGATGGCTGTAGGGCGCGGTCTCGATGCCGCAGGACCGCATGTCGTCGATCATCTGCGCGCGCGCGCTCTGCGTGAAGCGCTTGCCCAGGTGCACCACGTAGAGCATCCAGTGGACTTCCTCCACGTCCTCGGCGAGGTACGGCGGCTTGATGCCCTCGAAGCTCTGCATCTGCTCCTGGTACCAGGCCTCGACCTGCTTGCGCCGCGCCAGCCGCTCGTCGAGCCCGGCGAGCTGCGCCAGCCCGAGCGCCGCGGTCAGCTCGCTCATGGCGCCCTGCAGCGGCACCCGCGCGCCGACCGAGACCGAGGCGCGGTCGGCCACCCGGCGCTGGCGCAGGTAGCGCAGCTCGTGCGCGAGCCGCTCGTCGTCCGTGACCAGCATGCCGCCCTCGCCGGTGCACAGCGCCGACGGCGCGGAGAAATCGAACACCGCCACGTCGCCGAAGGCGCCCACGCCGCGCCCCCTGTAGCGCGAGCCGAGCGCCTCGGTGCTGTCCTCGATCAGCGCCACGCCGTGCGCGTCGGCCAACTCGCGCAGCGGGCCCCAGGCGGCCGGATGGCCGTTGGTGTTGCCGGCCAGGATGGCGCGCGTGCGCGGGCCGATCCTGCGCGCGGCCTTCTCGGCGCTGAGGCAGCCGCTCCAGTAGTCGATGTCGGCGAACACCGGCGCGGCGCCGGCCAGCGTGACGGCATGCGCGACCTGATGCCAGGTGTGCGCGGCGCACACCACTTCGTCGCCGGGGCCGATGCCCAGCGCGCGCAGCGCGATCCAGGTGCCGGCGGTGCCGCTCGCCACCGCCACCGCGTGGGCGCGGCCGGTCCAGCCGGCGAAGGCGCGCTCGAACGATTCGCGCATGGGCCCGTCGCTCCAGCGCGCGGATTGCAGCACCGCGCCGACCAGCTCGGCTTCGCGCGCGCTGCAGTCGGGCTCGCTGAGGGAAATGGCGTCGATTTCCATGTGCGGCCTAGTCCTGCGTCAGGATCAGCGCGTCGGCCTCGTCGGGCCGCTGCGTGACGGACCAGCAGTGCCCGTTCGACGCCGCCAGGTAGACGCTGCGCGCGCCCAGGCGCAGCGCGGCGGTCTCGTCGCGCATGTCGAGCGCGTCGACCAGCAGCGCGCGCACGCCGGGATGGCGCGCGCGCCACTGGGCGGCGGCGTCGCGCAGCGTGGGCGCCGCGCCCACCAGCTCGGCGGCGGCGCGCAGTTGTTCGGTGCTCAGGCCCATCTCATTCCTCCTTGCCGGCGATGCGCCTGGCCTCGACGGTGATCGGCAGCGGCGTGTCGGCCGCCATGACCGGCAGCTCGAGCTGCCAGCCGTTGGCCAGCGTGACCAGGCCGCCCCACATGCCGGGCTGCGCCATCGCCACGATGGGCTCCTCCAGGTCCTTCTTCGGCACGTAGGCGCTGAGCGCGCCTTTGCTGTCCTTGCGGATCATCACTTTCATGGTCAGGGCTCCAGCGTTGCGTCATGGGTTCGGTGGGCGGGCATGTCGTCTTCGAGCAGCGGCGCCAGCAGCGGCGGCAGCCCGGCCACCACGTGCCCGATGTTCTGCGCCGTGGTGGTCTCGCCGAGCGACAGGCGCACGGCCGCCAGCGCCTCGTCGCGCGGCACGCCCATCGCCGCCAGCACGTGCGACGGCTCGCTGCCGCCGGACGAGCAGGCGGCGCCCGAGGAAGCGGCCACGCCCAGCTGCCCGAGCCGCTGCAGCACCACCTCGGCCGGCAGCCGGCCGAAGCGCAGGTAGCTGGTGCCGGGCAGGCGCGGCGCCTGCGCCGAGAACACGTGCACGGCCGGCAGCGCGCGCCGCAGGCCCTGCTCCAGCATGTCGCGCAGCGCGGCCTGCCGCGCCGCCTCGCGCGCCAGGTCGTGCTGCGCATCGCCCAGGCGCGCCAGCGCCGCGGCGAAGCCGGCGATGGCGGGCAGGTTCTCGGTGCCACCGCGGCGGTGCCGCTCCTGGCTGCCGAACAACTGCGGCACGATCGCGCAGCCCTGGCGCAGCAGCAGCGCGCCGGCGCCCTTGGGCCCGCGCAGCTTGTGCGCGGAAAGCGAGACCGCGTCGACGCCGAGCGCGGTGAAATCGAAGGGCAGCTTGCCGGCCAGTTGCGTGGCGTCGACGTGCATGCGCGCGCCGGCGGCGCGGGCCAGCTCGCGCACCGCGGCCACCGGCATCAGCACGCCGGTTTCGTTGTTGGCGGCCATCAGCGAGACCAGCGCCACGCCGGGGCCGATCAGCCGGGCCGCGCTGTCGAGGTCGAGCGTGCCGTCGGCGTGCACGGCGATGAAGTCCACCGCGATGCCGCGCGCGGCCAGCGCGTGCGCCAGGCGCAGCTGGCCGGCGTGCTCCACCGCGCCGAACACCAGCCGCCCGCGCCCGCCGGCGGCCGCGTGCAGCCCCAGCACGGCGAGGTGGCCGGCCTCGGTGGCGCCGCTGGTGAAGATCAGCTCGGCCGGCTTGCAGCCGAGCGCGCGCGCGGCGGTGGCGCGCGCCGCCGCCAGCGCGCGCCGGGCCTCCTCGCCGGGCGCGTGCTGCGACGACGGGTTGGCCCAGGCGCCGCTCAGCGCGGACAGCATGGCCTGCGCCACGGCAGGCGCCGGCGGCGTGGTCGCGTTGTGGTCGAGGTAGATCATCGGGCTCCGCCTGTTTCGCGTTTTTCGCTGCTTGCGCGTCTTGCGCTGCTTGCGCTTTCCGCGCTCGTTCCGTTCCGTGCGCCGGTTCCGTGCCGCCGGCGGTGGCCGCTGCGCCGTTTCATGGCCAGTACACGCGCTCGGCATCGACGCACAGCGCGTCCAGCAGCGGGGCCAGCTCGGCGCTACGCTGGCGCAGCACCCAGCACCGCGCCGCGTGGTCGCGCGCGTGCAGGCACCACTGCCCCTCGCCATCGCGCGCCAGCCAGGCGATGTCGATCAGCCCGCCCGCGGCATCCACGTTGCGCGAGCAGCACGGGCTTTCGATGCGCAGGCCCTGCGCCTCGCGCAGCACGCGCGGCCGCACGTAGCGGTAGCGCGCGCGCTGGCGCAGGGCGCGCTCGACGCGGTAGCGGGTCAGGTCCAGCACGCCGCCCTCGCCGCTGTCACTGCCGACGCCGCGGCCTCCCGCGTCGGCGTCCCGCGGCGCGCGCCCGGCGGACGTCATGCCGCCGCTCCGCCCTGGGGCAGCAGCCCGGCGGGCGCGGGCGCGATCTCGTCCTCGGTGCAGCCGACCACGCAGCCGCCGAACTCCACCAGGTAGACCGGCTCGCCGCTTTCCACCACCTGCCCGACGTTGACGATCTCGCCCACGCTGCCGGCCTCGGCCAGGCATTCGCCATCGGCGCGGCCCGGGTAGCTGCCGTCGTTGCGGAGGTCGTCGAGCGCGATCACGCGCATGCCCCATGAGTAGGCCGCGGGGGCCGCCAGCATATTCATGATGTCCGCTCCCGCGCCGCGCCGGCGCCCTCGCCGGTATCCGCGCCCATCGCGCGCAGCGCCCCGGCGCGCTCGCCCAGGCGCGCCAGCACGTCCTCGGGCAGGTTGTCGAGCGTGCACAGTTCCTTGGCGCGCATGCCGACGCGATGGCCGCTCTCGACGAAGTCCACCGCGTAGATGTAGAACTGCTGCAGGAAGGTGTTGATGGCGGTGACGTAGCCGATCTCGCCGCGCGCCACCAGCACCTCGCCGATGTCCTTGCCGTTGTAGGTGCCGTCGTTGCGGATCACCGAGCGCGCGATCACGCGCTCGCCGTAGTGGAAGCGCGGCGGGAAGGCGACCTCGATCAGGTCGTCGTCGCGGTTGATGTCAGACATGGAGCGCTCCTTGCCGGCTGCCGGCGGTGGGAACGGACGCCGGGACGGACGCGGGCGCCGCCATGCGGCGCTCCCGCACCGCGCGGCGCACCTCGGGATCGGGATCGTCGGCCAGCGCCGCGAGCGCGGCGCGTTCGGCGCGCTGCGCCACTTCCCAGCGCACGCGCCAGTCGGCGTCGCCCGCCATGCCGGCCAGCAGCGCCGGCGGCAGGCGCTGCACCACGATGCGCCTGACCTCGGCTTCCGGGTCGCGCGCCAGGCGCCACAGCGCCGGCATTTCCAGGCGCTGGGCCACGCGCATGCGCACGCTGCGCTCGGCGTCGGCGGCCATCGTCGGCAGCAGGGCCGGCGGCAGGCGCCGCGCCACCAGCTCGCGCACGCCGTAGTCGGGGTCGTAGCGCAGCGCCGCGAGGTCGGGCGGCGCCAGGCGCAGCGCCACGCGCATGCGCACCTCGCGGTGCGGGTCCGCGGCGAGCCGGCGCAGCTGCGCCAGCGGCAGCCGCAGCGCCGCCTGCAGGCGCACGGTCTCGTCGGGATCGGCGGCCAGCGCCGGCAGGCGGAAGACGTCGGCGTGGCGCGCGGCGATGGCGCGCACCTCGAAGTACGGGTGCGCGAGCTGCGCGTTGCCCTGCTCGGGATGCCAGCGGAAGAAGCGGTCGATGCGGCGCGCGTAGGCGTCCTGCATGCAGGCGTGGCCCGGCTCGCAGCCGCGCTGGTCCGGCAGGCCGCGCAGCGCGGCGTATTCGCAGCCGGCGCAGTCCACCGGGCCGCCCCGCCAGTGCCGCGCGGGAATGTCCCCGGCGGGCGGGCGCACCGCATCGATGGCATCCATGTCCGCGCTCCGCGTTCAGGACGCCCGCGGCGGTGCCGGCGGCCGGCCGCGGCCGATCGCGCCGACCTCGATGCGCGCCACGCCGGGCTCCGCCGCCGCCGAGCTGCCGCAGCCGCACGCGCCCTGCGCGGGATTGAAGAAGGTCAGCCCCGACTGCGTGGGCGTGTCGGCGAAGTCGATGGTCACGCCGTCGAGCATCAGCCGGCTGGCCGCCGGCAGGAACAGGCGCAGGCCGTCGGCCTCGAGCACCTGCTCGCCGGGCTGCGGCGCCGGCTCCGCGCTGAATTCCGCGTTGTAGCCCGAGCAGCCGCCCGCGCTCACGAGCAGGCGGAAGCCGGCGCCGGCCGGCAGCCCCGAGAAACGCACGATGCGGCGCATGAACTTGTCCGCGGCGGGGGTGATGGTGAGGTTGGGCAGCATGGTTCGGCTTCTCTCCTGGGTAGTGGGCGGCCCGGCTTCAGGCCGGGACGATGCAGCCGTCCACCGGGCACACCGCGACGCATTGCGGATCGTCGTAGTGCCCCTCGCATTCGGTGCATTTCTTGGGGTCGATGACAAAGATGCCGCCCTTCTCGCGGATGGCGACGTTGGGGCATTCGGGCTCGCAGGCCGAGCAGCCGGTGCAGG
Source organism: Cupriavidus sp. WS (assembly GCF_000395345.1). NCBI lineage: Bacteria > Pseudomonadati > Pseudomonadota > Betaproteobacteria > Burkholderiales > Burkholderiaceae > Cupriavidus > Cupriavidus sp. WS. The sequence continues at coordinate 24,379 of NZ_AQPL01000090.1, forward strand.
TCGAAGCGATGATCTTGAGGGACATGATGACTCTCTTCTGTGTTTTCTCTTGTGTGGGGAATGGCTGGCGGCGTCAGGCCACCTCGGCAGCGCCCGCGGTGTAGGCGCCCTGCCGGATCGCGGCGTCGCCGCGGTCCCGGTGCGCGACCGCGCCGCTGGCCACGCGGCCGCGGTAGTCGTCGAACCAGGCCAGCGCCGCCTTCTCGATGAACTCGCCGACGTACTGGTCCACCGGCTCGATGCCGGCCTGGGCCAGCTCGTCCTTCGGGCAGGCGCCGATCTTGGCCACCAGCACCGCGTGGCAGTCGTTGATGGCGCGCACCACCGAGGGCAGCTGCTCGTCGTCGCCGTAGCCGCCCTGGCAGTACAGGTCCACGCGCCGGTGGCCGACGAACAGCGCCTCGCTGGCCGACACCTCGAAGATCTGGAATTCCGTGACGTGGCCGAAATGCTCGTTGACGCGGCCGCCGCCCTTGGTGGCCACCGCCACCAGCACCTTGAGCGGATCGGCGGCATCGAGCGCCCGCGCCGCGGCCAGCGCCTCTTCCTTGGCGGCGTGCTGGGCCTGGCGCTCGGCCTCGACCCGGCTCTGGTACTCGCGCCGGCGGTCGAGGTCGTAGACCACTTCCATCTGCTCGATCTTGTCGAGCGTGAATTCCTCGCTACGGTCCTCGCCCAGCAGGCCGACCGCGTCGGCGCGGCACTGGCGGCAGTGGCGCATCAGGTTGGCGCCGCCCATGCAGGCGTCCTGCACCGCCTTGAGCTCCTGCGCGCTCGGCCCGCGCTGGCCGTTGAGGCCGAAGTAGGTGCCGTGCTCGGGCTCGGAGATCAGCGGCATGATGTTGTGCAGGAACGCGCCGCGCTTCTTGACCTCGCGGTTCACCTCGATCAGGTGCTCGTCGTTGATGCCGGGGATCAGCACCGAGTTGATCTTGGTCAGCACGCCGCGCGCGGTCAGCATCTCGAGGCCCTTCATCTGCTGCTCGTGCAGGATGCGGGCCGCCTCGTAGCCGGTGACGCGCTTGTGCTCCCAGAAGATCCACGGGTAGATCTTCTCGCCCACGGCGGGATCGACCATGTTGATGGTGATGGTGACGTGGTCGATGTTGTACGTGCAGATCTCGTCCACCAGCTCGGGCAGCGCCAGGCCGTTGGTGGAGATGCACAGCTTGATGTCGGGCGCCTGCTCCTGCAGCATGCGGAAGGTGTCGAAGGTCTTCTTCGGGTTGGCCAGCGAGTCGCCGGGGCCGGCGATGCCGAGCACCGTCATCTGCGGGATCTCGCTCGCCACCGCGACCACCTTCTTGACGGCCTGCTCGGGCGTGAGCTTCTGCGAGACCACGCCCGGGCGCGATTCGTTGGAGCAGTCGTACTTGCGGTTGCAGTAGTTGCACTGGATGTTGCAGGCGGGCGCCACCGCGACGTGCATGCGCGCGTAGTGGTGATGCGCTTCCTCGGAGTAGCACGGGTGGTTCTTCACCTTTTCCCAGATCTCCGCCGGCATGTCGTCGGGGCCGCCCGAGGAACCGCAACTGGCCTTGCCCTCGCCGCCCTGCGTGCCGCAGCCGCCGCCGGCGGCGGGCACGTCGCCCTTGGCGCCGAGGGGGCGGATCTGGCCGATGCCGATGTAGGTGGTGGCGGGCATGGCGCCGGCATTCGAGCTCGCTTGCATGGAAATCTCTCCTCGCCACCGACCACGGTCGCGTGCAAGCGTTAAAGCCAAATCCATGCCACCCGGCAAGATGCTTTCCGATCAAGGACTTAGCGGCATCCGCGGGGATTTTGTCGCAACCCCGCGGGCGCCGCGCACCGACAGTCCGGCCCGATTCTGTCGGTCTTGCGACAAAGCGCACACGGCGACGCCGGCCATTGTGGTGGCGTCGATGGTGGCGCAAGCGGGGAAGAAGAGAAGGGGGAGGACGGAACGCGGGGAAGCGGAAAAAAACGGGAGAGCGGCGCGCCGCGCGCGCGCCGCCCTGGTCAGAACCTGCGCACCTCGATGCCGTATTTCTGCAGCGCGTAGCCCATCTGCCGCGGCGTGATCTTGAGCAGCCGCGCGGCCTTGGCCTGCACCCAGCCGCAGCGTTCCATCGCCCACATCAGCCGCTCGCGCTCGCCTTCCGGCTTGCCGTCGCAGGGCGCCGCCGCCTGCGGGTCGGGCGGGCTCTCGCCGGGCACGCCGGGCACGCCGGCGGGCCAGCCCGGCGGCATGGCGGCGCCGTCGGCGCCCGCGTGCTGCGGCTCCGCCATCGGCACCTCGGTGATGGGGATGCCGGCCAGGCTGCCGGGGCGCACCGCGTCCTCGCGCTCGAGGTGATGCAGCACCTTGGTCAGGCAGCGGTCCTCCTGGCACAGGAACGCCAGGCGGTTGATCACGCCGTCGTGCGTCATGGTGGCGGTGCGCTCGACGCAGTTCTCCAGCTCGCGCACGTTGCCGGGCCAGTAGCAGCTGGTCAGCACGCGCATGGCCTCGGCGCTGAAGCGGATCGCGCGCCCGTTGTCGCGGTTGAAGCGGTCGAGGAAGTGCTGCGCCATCGCCGGGATGTCCTCGCGGCGCTCGCGCAGCGGCGGCAACTGGATGCTGACCACGTTGATGCGGTAATAGAGATCGGCGCGGAACTCGCCGGACTTGACCATGCGCTCGAGGTTGCGGTTGGTGGCGAGGATCAGGCGCACGTCGACCTTCACCGCGGTGCCGCCGCCGACGCGCTCGAACTCGCGCTCCTGCAGCACGCGCAGCAGCTTGGCCTGGAACGAGGCCGAGATGTCGCCGATCTCGTCGAGGAACAGCGTGCCGCCGTGCGCCAGTTCGAACCGTCCCTTGCGCTGTCCCTGCGCGCCGGTGAACGCCCCCTTCTCGTGGCCGAACAGCTCGCTCTCCAGCAGCGACTCGGTCAGCGCGGCGCAGTTCACGCAGACGAAGGCCTCGCCGCTGCGCGGCGACAGGTTGTGGATGGCGCGCGCGATGACTTCCTTGCCGGTGCCGCTCTCCCCGCGCAGCAGCACCGTGGTGCGCGCCGGCGCCACCTGCCGCACCTGGCCGAACACCTCCTGCATCGGCGCCGACACGCCCACCACCTGGTCGAGCTGGTGGCGCGGCTTGATGACCTTCTGCATGCGCCGCACCTCGGCCTGCATGTTGTCGTGCGCCGCGCTCACGCTGCGGTGGAGCAGTAGCGCCTGTCCCATCAGCGTGGCGACGATCTTCATCAGGTGGAGGTCGTCGGTGAAGGTGCGCAGGCCGCCGGGATTGAGGCAGTCGACGGCGAGCACGCCGAGCATGCGCCGGTCGGCCTGGATCGGCATCGCCAGCATGGCGATGCAGGCGCCCGGCATCAGGTCGGCGCCGCCGGTGCGGTTGAGGAACAGCGGCTCGTCGCGCACATCGCGCACGATGGCCGGCACGCCGCTGCCGTAGACCCGCCCGACGATGCCCTCGCCCACCTTGAAGCGCAGGCGCTGCTGCTCGTCGTAGGACATGCCGGCGGCGCACAGGCCGCGCAGCTGCCCTTCGGGCTCGCCAAGCACCACGAAGGCGCGCCGCCAGTCCACCGCGTGCAAAAGATAATTCAGCGCCTCGCGGAAGGTCTTGGTGACGTCCAGCGACGAAACCAGCGTCTTGCTGACCTCGTAGACGGCATCCAGCTCGCGGCGAGCTTCTGTTGCCTGTGTTTTCAGCATGGTTCCCCCCGTTGCGGGCGATGCCACGCTCGTTCGAGCCTGCGGCACAGCGTGAGGACGGACTATTGGAATGAGAAAAATCACGCAAGATTCATGCCGCGATTCCGTCCCCAACACGGAGCACGCGCGCCCCGCGCGCCACCCGCACAAATCCGACAAACGGGACAACCGCCGCCGCGCGGCAGCGGCCGCGCTCCGACAAAAACAACAGCCGCCGCCGCCGGGCCGGCCCATGCGGCGCAAAAAAGCCAGTGGCATGGAAGTTGCGGAAATGCCGCTGCCTGGCAGCCACTGCCACCCCCACACATTCCAGGAGCCAGCCATGCCGGACCTCCACCGCGACCGCGCCTTCCCCCGTCATGGCCGGCCCGTCTATCTCGACTACGCGGCCACCACGCCGGTGGACCCGCGCGTGGCGCGGCGCATGATCCCGTACCTGACCGAGCTGTACGGCAACGCCGCCAGCCGCTCGCACGCCTACGGGTGGGCGGCGGAGGAAGCGGTGGAGCTGGCGCGCGAGCAGGTGTGCGCGCTGATCAATGCCGATCCGCGCGAGATCGCCTGGACTTCCGGCGCCACCGAATCCAACAACCTCGCCATCAAGGGCGCGGCGCGCTTCCACCGCGCCCGCGGCAACCACCTGGTGACGCTGGCCACCGAGCACAAGGCGGTGCTCGACACCATGCGCGAACTCGAGCGCGAGGGCTTCGCGGTCACGGTGCTGCCGGTGCTGGCGAGCGGCCTGGTGGACCCGGACGTGTTCGCGGCCGCGCTCACGCACGGCACCGTGCTGGCGTCCGTGATGCTGGTCAACAACGAGACCGGCGTCATCCAGGACATCGCCGCGCTGGGCGCGCTGTGCCGCGCGCGCGGCGTGCTGCTCCACGTCGACGCGGCGCAGGCGGCGGGCAAGGTGCCGATCGACCTGGCCGAGCTGCCGGTCGACCTGATGTCGCTGTCGGCGCACAAGCTGTACGGGCCGAAGGGCATCGGCGCGCTGTACGTGCGGCGCCGCCCGCGCGTGCGCATCGAATGCCAGATGCACGGCGGCGGCCACGAGCGCGGCCTGCGCTCCGGCACGCTGCCCACGCACCAGATCGTGGGCATGGGCGAGGCGTTCTGGCTGGCGCGCGAGAGCATGGCGTCCGACAACGCGCGCATCCGCGCGCTGCGCGAGCGGCTGTGGGCCGGCCTGTCGCGCATGGAGGCGGTGGCGCTCAACGGCGACGCCGAACGGCGCGCGCCGCACTATCTCAACGCCAGCTTCAGCTACGTCGAGGGCGAGTCGCTGCTGATGGGCATCAAGGACGTGGCGGTCTCGTCGGGATCGGCCTGCACCTCGGCCAGCCTGGAGCCCAGCTACGTGCTGCGCGCGATGGGCCGCAGCGACGAGCTGGCGCACAGCTCGGTGCGCTTCTCGCTCGGGCGCTTCACCACCGCCGAGGAGATCGACTTCACCATCGCGCGCATCGCGCAGGTGGTGGCCCGGCTGCGCGACATGAGCCCGCTGTGGGACATGGCGCGCGCCGGCGTGGACCTGAGCACGATCCAGTGGGCCGCGCACTGATTTCCCGGCCTTCCCGGCTTTCCCCATCCTTCACCAACCACGCGGAGCACCTCATGGCATACGGCGACAAGGTCATGGACCACTACGAGAATCCCCGCAACGTCGGCGCCTTCGACGCCGATGCCGAAGGCGTCGGCACCGGCATGGTCGGCGCGCCGGCCTGCGGCGACGTGATGCGGCTGCAGATCCGCGTCAACAGCGCGGGCGTCATCGAGGACGCGAAGTTCAAGACCTACGGCTGCGGCTCGGCGATCGCCTCGAGCTCGCTCGTGACCGAATGGGTGCGCGGGCGCACGCTGGACGAGGCGCTGGCCATCAAGAACACGCAGATCGCCGAGGAACTGGCGCTGCCGCCGGTCAAGATCCACTGCTCGATCCTGGCCGAGGACGCCATCAAGGCGGCGGTGGCGGACTTCCGCGCGCGCCACGCCGCGGCCGACCCCGCCTGAATCCCCGAATCCCCGAATCGCTGAACTCCCCGCCCCCCTGAACCCGCGCTTCGCCCCGGCCGGCACGCAACCGACTCCGGCAAAGAAACTGGAAATGGAAACCGACATGGAAACGCAAACCTCGACCCACGCACTCCCCGGCGCGCCCGCTGCGCCCGAAGCACCCAACGCGATGCCCGGCCTGCTGGACTTCACCCCGCAGGCGGCCGCCAAGGTGGCCGCGCTGATCGAGGAGGAAGGCAATCCCGGCCTCAAGCTGCGGCTGTACGTCACCGGCGGCGGCTGCTCGGGCTTCCAGTACGGCTTCGCCTTCGACGACCAGGTCGGCGACGACGACACGCAGATCGTCACCGCGGGCGTGGCGCTGCTGGTCGACGCGATGAGCCAGCAATACCTGCTCGGCGCGCGCGTCGACTACGAGGACGGGCTGGAAGGCTCGCGCTTCGTCATCCACAACCCCAACGCCCAGAGCACCTGCGGCTGCGGCAGCTCGTTCTCGGTGTGAGGCGGCCATGACGATCTCGCTCACCCCCGCCGCCGCCCGCCACGTCGAGAAGTCGCTGCGCAAGCGCGGCAGCGGCATCGGGCTGCGCCTCGCGGTCAAGACCAGCGGCTGCTCGGGCTTCGCCTACGCGCTGGAGTTCGTCGATGCCGCCAATGCCGAGGACCAGTGCTTCGAGAGCCTCGGCGTGACGGTGGTGGTCGACCCGCGCAGCCTGGTCATGCTGGACGGCACCGAGCTCGACTTCGTGCGCGAGGGCCTCAACGAGGGCTTCAAGTTCCACAACCCGAACGCCACCGCGAACTGCGGCTGCGGCGAGAGCTTCGCGGTCTGACGCGAAGCGGCGCCAAGGCTCACTGGACAAGGAATACCGGCTCATGGCTCTACTGCAGATCGCCGAACCCGGCCAGAGCACGGCGCCCCACCAGCGCCGGCTCGCCGCGGGCATCGACCTGGGCACCACCAACTCGCTGGTGGCCACGGTGCGCAGCGCGCAGGCGCAGGTGCTGCCGGACGAGCACGGCGAATGCCTGCTGCCGTCGGTGGCGCGCTACCTGCCGGACGGCGGCGTGGAGGTCGGCCGGCAGGCGCAGGCGCGCGCGGCCGACGACCCGCTCAACACCATCGTCTCGGTCAAGCGCTTCATGGGCCGCTGCCTGGCGGACCTCGGGGATGCCGCCGCGCTGCCGTTCCGGCTGGTCGACCAGCCCGGCATGGTGGGGCTGGCCACCGCGGCCGGCGAGCGCTCGCCGGTGCAGGTCAGCGCCGACATCCTGCGCGTGCTGCGCGGGCGCGCCGAGCAGTCGCTGGGCGGCGAGCTCGCCGGCGTGGTGATCACCGTGCCGGCCTACTTCGACGACGCGCAGCGCCAGGCCACCAAGGACGCCGCGCGCATCGCCGGCCTGCCGGTGCTGCGGCTGCTCAACGAGCCGACCGCGGCGGCCATCGCCTACGGGCTGGACCGCGCGGCCGAGGGCACCTTCGCGGTCTACGACCTCGGCGGCGGCACCTTCGACATTTCCGTGCTGCGCCTGTCGCGGGGCGTGTTCGAGGTGCTGGCCACCGGCGGCGACGCCGCGCTCGGCGGCGACGACTACGACGCCGCGCTGACCGGCTGGTTCCTGCGCAAGACCGGCCGCGCGGCGCAGTCCGCGGCGGACAAGGCCGCGCTGCGGCGCGCCGCGCGCGCCTGCAAGGAAGCGCTGTCGGCGCGCGCCGCCGCACCGTTCCGGGTCAGCCTGGGCGGCGCGGAGCTGCATCTCGACGTCGACCGCGGCGACTTCGAGGCGGCCACCGCCGCGCTGACCGCGCGCACCGTCGCCGCCGCGCGGCGCGCGCTGCGCGACGCCGGGCTGGCGGCGCAGGACGTCGATGGCGTCGTGCTGGTCGGCGGCTCGACCCGCATGCCGCAGATCCGCGCGGCCGTGACCGCGTTCTTCGGCCGCGAGCCGCTCACCGACCTCGACCCCGACCAGGTGGTGGCGCTCGGCGCGGCGATGCAGGCCGACGTGCTGGCCGGCAACGGCGGCGCCGACGAGTGGCTGCTGCTCGACGTCTGCCCGCTGTCGCTCGGCATCGAGACCGTGGGCGGGCTGGTCGAGAAGATCATCCCGCGCAACTCCACGCTGCCCACCGCGCGCGCGCAGGAGTTCACCACCTTCAAGGACGGCCAGACCGCGATGTCGATCCACGTGGTGCAGGGCGAGCGCGAGACCATCGCCGACTGCCGCTCGCTGGCGCGCTTCGAGCTGCGCGGCATCCCGCCGGCGGTGGCCGGCGCCGCGCGCATCCGCGTCGGCTTCCAGATCGACGCCGACGGCCTGCTGGCGGTGACGGCGCGCGAGCAGGCCAGCGGCGTGCAGGCGCACGTCGAGATCAAGCCGTCGTACGGGCTCACCGACCTGCAGGTCGCCGACATGCTGCGCGAAGCCATCGGCAGCGCGCAGGCGGACATGCAGCTGCGCATGCTGCGCGAGGCGCAGGTCGACGCGCGGCGCGTGCTGGACGCCACCGAGTCGGCCCTCAAGGCCGATGGCGCGCTGCTGTCGCCGGCCGAGCACGGCGAGGTCAGGCGCGCGCTGTTCGCGGTCGCGGAGGCGCTCGAAACGCAGGCGCCGGCCGCGGACCTCAAGCGCCTCGCCGCCGCGCTCGGCACCGCCACCGAAGCGTTCGCCGCGCGCCGCATGAACGCCTCGATCCGCAAGGCGCTCGCCGGGCGCACCGTGGACAGTCTGGACTGAACAGGTGGCGCCCATGCCCCGCGTGCACGTACTGCCTCATCCCGAACTCTGCCCCGACGGGCTGGACATCCAGGCCCGGCGCGGCGCCTCGCTGTGCGAAAGCCTGCTGGCCTCGGGCATCGCGCTCGAGCATGCCTGCGAGATGGTGGGCGCGTGCGCCACCTGCCACGTCCACGTGCGCGCCGGCGGCGCCGGCCTGCCACCGCCCGACGACGAGGAGAGCGACCAGCTCGACCACGCCTGGGGCCTGGACGCGCAGTCGCGCCTGGCCTGCTGCGTGAAACTGCGCGACGCGGACCTGACCGTGGAACTGCCGCTGCATACGCGCAATCACGCGCGGGAGCGCTGACGGATCCGAACGATCAGTGGTTTGCTCCCCTCTCCCATGCAATGGGAGAGGGGAGCAAACCGCCGGCCATTGAGATGCCACGGCAAACCGAGCTCCCGCGCCAGCCTCCCCAACCACCCCGCTGTCAGAAACGGAACATTCGCGACACGCGCCGCGCGTGCCGCGCCGCCGGCTGGCCGGCAACGTTCGCCAGCACCGTTTTTTTGTCGCGTTTGCGCATGGCACACCCCTTGCAAAGAAGAGCGGGAACGGACCAAGGACCCCTGCCATGTCGAACCCCATCATCAACGACACCACGCTGCGCGACGGCGAGCAGACCGCCGGCGTGGCCTTCACGGTTGACGAGAAATGCGCGATCGCCGCGGCGCTGTCGCGAGCCGGCGTGCCCGAGATGGAGATCGGCATCCCGGCGATGGGCGAGGAGGAGATCGCCTGCATCCAGGCCATCACCGACCTGCAGCTCGATGCCGAGCTGATGGTCTGGGGCCGCCTGACCGACACCGACCTCGCGGCGGCGCTGCGCTGCCGGCCCGACATCGTCCACCTGTCGATCCCGGTCTCCGACATCCACCTGCAGTACAAGCTGCGCCAGCCGCGCGCGTGGGTGCTGGCGCAGATCACGCGCGTGCTCGGCGCGGCGGTGAAAAGCGGGCGCAAGGTGTCGCTGGGCGCGGAGGACGCGTCGCGCGCCGACCCGGCCTTCCTCGCCGACGTGGCGCGCCACGCGCAGCAGTGCGGCGCGCAGCGCATCCGCTTCGCCGACACGCTGGGCGTGCTCGATCCCTTCTCCACCTACGAGGCCATCGCGCGGCTGCGCGACGCGGTCGACATGGAAATCGAGATCCACGCGCACAACGACCTCGGCATGGCCACCGCCAACACGCTGTCCGCGCTGCGCGCCGGCGCGACCCACGCGAACACCACCGTCAACGGCCTGGGCGAGCGCGCCGGCAATGCCGCGCTGGAGGAAGTGGTGATGGCGGTGCGCCATCTGCACGGCCGCGACACCGGCGTGGACACCACCGCGCTGCTGGGCATCTCCCGGCTGGTGGCGCTGGCCTCGGGCCGACCGGTGGCGCTCAACAAGAGCATCGTCGGCGGCGGGGTGTTTACGCACGAGTCCGGCATCCACACCGACGGGCTGGCCAAGAACGCCTCCACCTACGAGAGCTTCGACCCCGCCGAGCTCGGCCGCCAGCGCAGCGTGGTGCTGGGCAAGCATTCGGGCTCGCAGGGCGTGCGCCAGGCCTACGAGGCGCTCGGCGTGGTGCTCGACGACGCGCTGGTCGGCCCGCTGCTGACCCGCATCCGCAACCACGCGATGCAGTACAAGCAGACCCCCAGCGCCGCCGACCTGCGCCGCTTCCTGTTCGAGGCGGTCGAGACCGCGGGGGAGCTGCCGTGAGCGGCGGGGACTGCGCCGTGGCCATCGCGCCGGACGCCGCCGTGCCCCCGCCGCCGTGGCACCGGCTGCTGCGCGCCGACGCGCGCTGCGTGCTGGAGCGCGACCCGGCCGCGCGCAGCCTGGTGGAGGTCTGGACCATCTACCCCGGCGTGCAGGCGCTCGCGCTGCACCGCGTGGCGCACGCGCTGTGGCGGCGCGGCTGGCGCTACCTGCCGCGCTGGCTGTCGTTCGTGGCGCGCCTGTTCACGCATATCGACATCCATCCGGCGGCGCGCATCGGCGAGCGCTTCTTCATCGACCACGGCGTGGGCGTGGTGATCGGCGAGACCGCGGAGATCGGCAACGACGTCACGCTTTATCACGGCGTCACGCTGGGCGGCACGAGCTGGCACCCGGGCAAGCGCCACCCGACCCTGGGCGACCACGTGGTGGTCGGCGCCGGCGCCTCGGTGCTGGGGCCGATCACGGTCGGCAGCCATGCGCGCATCGCGGCCAACTCGGTGGTGATCGACGCGGTGCCGGAGCACGCCACGGTGGTCGGCATTCCCGGGCGCGTGGTGGCGCGGCGGCGCCAGCGCGCCGCCCACGGCTTCGACCTCGACCACCACCTGATTCCCGATCCGGTGGGCAAGGCCATCGCCTGCCTGCTGGAGCGCGTCGCGGTGCTGGAGCAGCAGGCCGGCGCGGCGCCGCGGGCGGACCCCGGCAAGGGCTGCGAGGCCTGCGAAGACCGCTGTGCCGAACCGGCGTTCGACCAGCCCCGTTCCGAAACCCTCAACTGAGGATGCGCATCATGGAAAACCTGACCCAGCAGCTCAAGGCCCTGTCCTCGGCCGAAGACTTCCTGCAGTTCTTCGGAGTGTCGTTCGACCAGAAGATCGTCAACGTCAGCCGGCTTCACATCCTGAAGCGGTTCTTCCAGTACATCCGCCAGCAGACCGAGCTGCCCGCCGACGACGAGCTGGCGCTGTTCACCTCGTACCGCGCGCTGCTGGAAAAGGCCTACGGCGACTTCGTGGTCTCCACGCCGGCGCGCGAAAAGGTGTTCAAGGTGTTCCAGGACGTCGACGGGCAGCAGCACGTCTCGCTCGACAGCGTGCGCGCCGCGCTGCCCGCGCGCGCCGTGGCCTGACGCGAAGGAGCATCGCCATGCATATCGTCGTCTGTATCAAGCAGGTGCCGGACTCCGCGCAGATCCGCGTCCACCCCGTCACCAACACCATCATGCGCCAGGGCGTGCCGGCCATCGTCAACCCGTACGACCTGTTCTCGCTGGAAGAGGCGCTGCGGCTCAAGGACCGCTTCGGCGGCAAGGTGACCATGCTGTGCATGGGCCCGCCGCAGGCCGAGGACGCGCTGCGCAAGTGCATCGGCTACGGCGCGGACGATGCCGTGCTGGTCACCGACCGCGCCTTCGCCGGCGCCGACACGCTGGCCACCTCCTACGCGCTGGCCGCCGGCGTGCGGCAGATCGCGCGCGAGCAGGCGGTGGACATCGTCTTCACCGGCAAGCAGACCATCGACGGCGACACCGCGCAGGTCGGCCCCGGCATCGCCAAGCGCATGGGGCTGCAGTTGCTGACCTACGTGTCGCGCATCGTCGAGACCGACCTGGAGCAGCGCACCATCACCGTCGAGCGGCGCGCCGAGGGCGGCGTGCAGGTGCTCAAGACCGCGCTGCCGTGCCTGATCACCATGCTGGAGAACACCAACGAGCTGCGCTTCGCCACGCTGCCGGCGATGATCCACGCGGCCGGCTATCCGGTGCGCAAGTGGAACAAGGAGCAGGCCGGCATCGAGGACCTGGGCAAGATCGGCCTGAAGGGCTCGCCCACGGTGGTCAGCAAGGTGTTCGGCCCGACCCCGCGCAGCGAGAAGGCCGAGATGCTGGCGCTGGAAACCTCCAGCCTGCGCGACGTGTCGCTCAACCTGCTGCAGAAGATCTTCACCCGCCATCCGACCCTGGAGGCGGACCTGCTGATGAAGGAGGCACCATGAACGCCCCGACTCCCGCCGCCACCCCCGCTACTCCCGCTACTCCCGCCGTGAAGAAGCCGGCCGGCCGCGCCGGCCGCAACCTGGAGCTGCCCGAGCACCTGAAGGCCTACAAGGGCGTGTGGGTCTTCCTCGAGCACGAGCGCGGACAGGTGCACACGGTCTCGTGGGAACTGCTGGGCGAGGCGCGCAAGCTGGCCGACACGCTCGGCAGCGCGGTCAGCGTGGTGGTGCTCGGCGGCCCCGCCGAGCCGCTCGAGCAGTTCGCCGCGCAGGCCTTCACCTACGGCGCCGACAAGGCCTACGTGGTGCACGACGCGGTGCTGCAGGGCTACCGCAACGAGCCCTTCACCAAGGGCCTGACCGACCTCGTCAACAAGTACCAGCCCGAGATCCTGCTGCTGGGCGCGACCTCGATGGGCCGCGACCTCGCGGGCTCGGTGGCCACCACGCTGCTCACCGGGCTGACCGCGGACTGCACCGAGCTCAACATCGATCCGGTCTCGCGCGCGCTGGCGGCGACGCGGCCGACCTTCGGCGGCTCGCTGCTGTGCACGATCATGACGCTGGCCTACCGCCCGCAGATGGCGACCGTGCGCCCGCGCGTGATGGCGATGCCGCAGGCCCAGGCCGGGCGCGGCGGCGAGATCGTGCAGGAAACGCTGGGCATGGTGGAGAGCGCCATCGTCACCAAGCTGCTCGACTTCATCGCCGACGCCAGCAGCAACAAGATCAACCTGCCCTACGCCGACGTCATCGTCAGCGGCGGCAAGGGCCTGAAAAACCCGGAGAACTTCAAGCTGGTGTTCGAGCTGGCGCGCGTGCTGGGCGGCGAGGTGGGCGCGACGCGGCCCTGCGTGCAGGCCGGCTGGGTCGAGGCCGAGCGCCAGGTCGGGCAGACCGGCAAGACGGTGCGGCCCAAGCTCTACATCGCCGCCGGCATCTCCGGCGCCATCCAGCACCGCGTGGGCATGGAGAGCGCGGACGTGATCGTGGCGATCAACACCGACCCCAACGCGCCGATCTTCGACTTCGCCCACTACGGCATCGTCGGCAACGCGCTGCAGGTGCTGCCGGCGCTGACGCAGGCGTTCGCCGAGCACCTGTCGCGCGGCGGCCGGCACGCCGCCTGAGGAGAGACATCATGAAGAAACCGTCCCAGTTCGACGCCATCGTGGTCGGCGCCGGGCCTTCCGGCAACGCCGCCGCCTACCTGATGGCCAAGGCCGGCCTGAAGGTTCTGCAGATCGAGCGCGGCGAATATCCGGGCAGCAAGAACGTGCAGGGCGCGATCCTCTACGCCCAGGCGCTGGAAGAGATCATTCCCGACTTCCGCGAGGACGCGCCGCTGGAGCGCCACATCATCGAGCAGCGGCTGTGGATGCTCGACGACAGCTCGTTCGTCGGCACCCACGTGCGCAGCGAGGACTACAACAAGCCGCCCTACAACCGCTACACCATCATCCGCGCGCAGTTCGACAAGTGGTTCAGCGGCAAGGTGCGCGAAGCCGGCGCGCTGCTGATCTGCGAGACCACGGTCAGGCACCTGATCCTGGACGGCGACCAGGTGGTCGGCGTGCAGTGCGACCGCGAGCAGGGCGACGTCTACGCCGACGTGGTGATCCTGGCCGACGGCGTGAACTCCACGCTCGCGCGCAAGGCCGGCTTCCACGGCGAGATCGAGGCCGGCAACGTGGCGCTGGCGGTCAAGGAAATCCTGTTCATGCCGGAGGAGACCATCCGCCAGCGCTTCAACGTCGGCGAGGAGGAAGGCGTGGTCATCGAGATGGTGGGCAAGATCACCGACGGCATGATGGGCACGGGCTTTCTCTACACCAACAAGGAGTCGCTCACCATCGGCGTGGGCTGCATGCTCGGCGACTTCAAGGCCAACCCGAACCGCACCAGCCCCTACGTGCTGCTCGAGCAGATGAAGCGCCACCCGTCGATCGCGCCGCTGATCGCCGGCGGCGAGATGAAGGAATACTGCGCGCACCTGATCCCGGAGGGCGGCTTCCATGCCATCCCGCAGGTCTACGGCCACGGCTGGATGATCGTGGGCGACTCGGGCGGCTTCGTCAACGCCGCGCACCGCGAAGGCTCGAACCTCGCCATGACCACCGGCCGCCTGGCCGCGCAGACGGTGATCCGGGCCAAGGCCGCGGGCAGCGGCTACCGCGCCGGCGCGCTGCGGGCCTACAAGGCGGCGCTGGACGACAGCTTCGTCATGAAGGACCTGCGCAAGTACCGCGACATGCCGCGCGTGCTGCACCAGAACCCGCAGTTCTTCACCACCTACCCCGAGCTGCTGGGGCGCGCCGCGCGCACCATGATCACGGTCGACGGCGTGGACAAGAAAACCAAGGAGCGCGAGATCCTGTCGAGCTTTCGCCGCACCCGTTCCCTCACCGGCCTGGTGGGCGACGCCTACAAACTCTGGAGGGCCTTCCGATGAGCGCAATCCCCGTCAACGTCGAGGAAAAACTGTTCCAGAACCGCTACCGCGTGGATGCGGGGCGGCCGCACATCCGCATCAAGGACGCGGACGTGTGCCTGAACGAGTGCGGCAGCAAGAGCTGCACCTTCGTCTGCCCCGCGTCCTGCTACAAGGCCGAGGGCAACGGCGCGGTGACGCTGATCACCGACGGCTGCCTCGAATGCGGCAGCTGCCGCATCCTCTGCACCGACCACCAGAACATCGAGTGGGACTACCCGCGCGGCGGCCACGGCATCCTGTTCAAGTTCGGCTGAAGGCGCGCGCACCATGCCCCGGCGCGCCGCCGTCGCGTCGCTGGCCGACGAGCACGCCGCGGCCGGCGGGGTGGCGGCGGTCGACCGCGCGCTGTGCCTGCTGTCGGCCTTCGGCGCCGACACGCCGGCGCTGACGCTGAGCGCGCTCGCGCAGCGCACGCGCCTGTACAAGAGCACCGCCCTGCGGCTGCTGGCCTCGCTGGAGCACGCGCAGCTCGTCACGCGGCTGGCCGACGGCCGCTACGCGCTGGGGCCCGGCGTGGCCAGGCTGCACACGGTCTACACGCAATCGTTCTCCTACGAGCCGCTGGTGATGCCGGTGCTGCGCCAGCTGGGCGCGGCAACGCGGGAAAGCGCGGCCTTCCACGTGCGCCAGGGGATGTACCGGCTGTGCCTGCACCGCGTCGACTCGCCGCAGCCGGTGCGGGACCATATCCGCGTGGGAGACCTGCTGCCGCTGGACCGCGGCGCGGGCGGGCGCGTGCTGCAGGCCTACGGCGGCGAGGACAGCGAGAACGACGCTGCGCTCGGCCGGTGCATCCGCCAGCGGCGGGTCGTCGTGCTCTGCGGCGACCGCGAGCCGGAACTCGCCGGCATCGCCGCGCCCGTCTTCGGCCCCGCCGGGCAGCTTGCCGGCACCATCACGCTGACCATGCCGCGCGAGCGGCTGCGCCCGGCCTGGGCGCTGGCGGTCAGGAGCGCGGCGCGCGCGCTCACCGGGCGGCTTGGCGGCAGGTTTCCGGCGCCGGGCGCCACCGCCGCGGGAAACGCGCTTGTGGACAGCGGCCGCGGCGTTTAAATTGGCAGGCGCGGGCCCGCGGGCGGCCATGACGGCCGGACCGCGCCGAAGCCAACGCTGCAAACCGAGGAGACCAACGTGCTGCTGAACGCCGAAGATTCCGTGCTGGTGCTGGTGGACCTGCAGGCGCGGCTGATGCCGGCCATCCATGACGGCGAGCGCGTGCTGCGGGAATGCGCGCGGCTCGCCCGCATCGCCGGCATGCTCGGCGTGCCGGTGATCGGCACCGAGCAGAGCCCGGCCAGCCTGGGCCAGAATCTCGCGGAGATCCGGCAACTGTGCGGGCTGACCGTGGCCAAGGATCATTTCGACGGCTGCGAGGACGGCCTCGCCGAGGCCCTGCCCGCCGGGCGCAAGACCGTGGCGATCGCCGGCTGCGAAGCCCATGTGTGCGTGCTGCAGACCGCGATGGGCCTGCTGCGGCGCGGCTACGGCGTGAGCCTCGTCACCGACGCGGCCGGCTCGCGCCAGCC
>NZ_AQPL01000091.1:0-10744 GCF_000395345.1 Cupriavidus sp. WS
CGCGGCCGGCTCGCGCCAGCCGGCCAGCCACGCCGCCGCGGCCGAGCGCCTGCGGCAGGCCGGCGCGGCCGTGGTGACGGTGGAGATGGCGGCCTTCGAGTGGATGCACAGCAGCCGGCACGCGCGCTTTCGCGACGTGCTGGCGCTGGTCAGGTAGGCGCGGCCGCCCGGCGCCGGGTCAGGCGTTGGGCAGCCGGCGTCGGGCGGCCAGCGTCGAGAATCAGGCCTTGGCGGGACGCCCGGTCTTGACCGCTTCCAGGCCCGCGACCGCGGCCAGCAGTTGCTGGTCGTCGAGGCCGGCGAGCAGGATCAGGCCCGCGCGCAGCAGCTCGCTCTTCTTGGCGGCGACGCCGGCGCCGAGGCAGCGCTCCTTGAGCGCGTCGAGCTGGCCGTATTCCGACTTCGGCATGGTGAAGCTGTCGCGCACCACTTTTTCCTTCTTCGCGCGGCGGGCCTTTTCTTCCGGCCTGGCCGCCACCGAGGCCGGGGCCTTGGCGGCTTCGGCGGGCTTGGCCGGGCTGTCGACCTTGGGTGCCTTGGCGGGCTTGGCCGCCTTCGGCGCCTTGGCCGGCTTCACGGCTTTTTCCGCTTTCTCCACCTTGGCGGCTTTCACTGCCTTCGGCGCTTTTGCCGCGGCCTGCGCGGCCTCGGCCGGAGCCGCCTTGGCGGAGGTCTTGCGGGCCTTGCGGGGGGACGTTGCTGCCTGCTTGCCGGGAGTATCCATGCTCATGGGGAAGTAGAAGGTTGTGTCGGTCGGCGCCTTGATGATGGGGGAATGCATCCAGATTCTTTCACGAAACGAAAACGATATAAACAGTATATACGGTTTAAGCACCGGCGCGAACGATTCCGCAAGGCGGCGGCGGGCGGCCGGCACCAGCCCCGATCGCGCTAGCCTTCCCGGCCGCCGGCCGCGGGCGCGGCGGCGGCCTCGGGCGGCAGCAGCCCGGCCTGCCGGTGCGCGGTCAGCTTCTTGTAGAAAGCGGCGCGGCTCAGGCCGATGCTGCCGGCGGCGCTGGCCACGTGGCCGCCATGCGCGGCCAGCGCCTGCATCAGGTAGTCCGCCTCGAAGCGCGCCATCGCGGCGGCGTAACCGGCCGGCGCGGCTGCCGGCGGCGCGGCCGGCAAGTCCCGCGCGGCCGGGGAAGCCGGCAATGCGAGCAATGCGGACGATGTGGACGACGATGCCGGCGACGGTTCCGCCGGGACCGGCGCGGCGGGCGGCGCCGGCTCGCGGCCGAGCAGCGAGGCGAGCACCTGCGCGTCGGCATCGTCGGCGTCGTGCATCATCACCAGCCGCTCCAGCGCGTTGCGCAGCTCGCGCACGTTGCCCGGCCAGTCATGCCCGGCCAGCAGCGCCAGCGCCGCGTCGGACAGCACCGGCGCGTCGCGCCCGGCGCGCGCGCAGATTTCCTCGAGCAGCGCGTAGGTCAGCGGCACCAGGTCCGGCTGGCGCCGGCGCAGCGGCGGCAGGTAGACCGGCAGCACGTTGAGCCGGTAATACAGGTCCGCGCGGAACTTGCCCGCGGCCACCAGCGCCGGCAGGTCGGCCGAGGTGGCGGCGATGATGCGCACGTCGGAGCGGATGATGCGGTTGGAGCCGAGCGGCTCGAACTCCTTGTCCTGCAGCGCGCGCAGCAGCTTGCTCTGCAGCATCAGCGGCATGTCCCCGACCTCGTCGAGCAGCAGCGTGCCGCCGTCGGCCAGCTCGAACTTGCCCATGCGGCCCTTGCGGTCGACGCCGGTATAGGCGCCCGGCGCGGCGCCGAAGAACTCCACTTCCAGCAGCGCTTCCGGGATGGCCGCCACGTTGACCGTGACCAGCGGCCGCTCGGCGCGCGCCGAGGCGGCGTGGATGGCATGCGCCAGCAGTTCCTTGCCGGTGCCGGTCTCGCCCAGCAGCAGCACCGGCGCGTCGGCCAGCGCGGCGCGGCGCGCCTGCCGCTTGACCTCCAGCGTGGCCGCGCAGGTGCCGACGAAGCTGGCGAAGGTGTACTTGGCGCGGCGCGCCTGTTCCAGCGTGCGGCGCGTGGCGACCAGCTCCTCGCGCACGCGCGAGTAGTGCAGGAACAGCGGCGTGAGCGACTTGAGCTCGTCGAACAGCGCGAAGCCGACCGCGCCCACGGTGTTGCCGTCGCCGTCCTTGATCGGCAGGCGCATCACGATCATCGGCTCGCGCCCGGTCTCGAGGATGTCGAGCAGGATCGGCTTGCCGGTCGCCACCACCTCGCGCATCAGGCTGTTGGGGATGACGCGCTCGCAATCCAGGCCGATGGCGTCGCGCGGGTCGGCGAAACCGAAGCGCGCGGCATAGCGCTTGTTGATCCACACCACGCGGCCCTGCGCGTCCACCACGATCGTGCCTTCGCTGAAATTCTCGAAGGTGCGGAACAGCGACTCCATCGCGCGGCGGGCCACGGAATCGTAGTTGCCCAGCGCGCTGTCGCCGATCTCGCTCAGTGTTTCCATCGTCTCCGTCGTTGCCATCGTCTTTGCTTTTTGTCTCCACATTGAGACAAAGTTTCTCATATCCGAGACTGCGGCGCGGCGTGGCACGGACATCCGCCATCCAGATTCCACGATTCGAGACTTCGTTATGCCTTTCCGTCCACCTTTTTCGCGGATTTATGGCTCGTCAGCCACTTCCCGCACTGGCATGGTCCGTGCAAAGGCATGCGGCGCCCGCCGCGCGGCCCTTGCCGCGGGCCGGACCGTCGCCGTGCGCGCGCCCGGTTTCCCGGCCGTGGGCGCGCGCTCAAATCAATAAGATCCTCGCGGAGACCTCATGTCGTTTGTCGTAGTCATTGCAGCCCTTGCATTCCTGATGTTCGCCGCTTACCGGGGCTACAGCGTCATCCTGTTCGCGCCGCTGGCCGCCCTCGGCGCCGTGCTGCTCACCGATCCGTCCGCGGTCGCGCCCGCCTTCACCGGCATCTTCATGGAAAAGATGGTGGGCTTCGTCAAGCTGTACTTCCCCGTGTTCCTGCTCGGCGCGGTGTTCGGCAAGGTCATCGAGCTGTCCGGATACTCGCGCTCGATCGTCGCCGCCGCGATCCGCTACATCGGCAGCGCGCGCGCCAACGCCGTGATCGTGGCGGTGTGCGCGCTGCTGACCTACGGCGGGGTATCGCTGTTCGTGGTGGTGTTCGCGGTCTATCCGTTCGCCGCCGAACTCTATCGCCAGAGCAACATTCCCAAGCGGCTGATGCCCGGCGCGATCGCGCTCGGCGCGTTCTCGTTCACGATGGATTCGCTGCCGGGCACGCCGCAGATCCAGAACATCATCCCGACCACGTTCTTCAAGACCACCGCGTGGGCCGCGCCCGCGCTCGGCGTGCTCGGCGCGCTGTTCATCATCGCGGTGGGCCTGGCGTACCTCGAATGGCGCCGCCGCGCGGCGGTGGCGCGCGGCGAAGGCTACGGCACCTCGCTGGTGAACGAGCCGGAGCCGGTGGCCACCACGCACCTGCCCAACCCCGTGCTGGCCATCGCGCCGCTGGTGCTGGTGGGCGTGGCGAACTTCGCGCTGACCCGCCTGATCCCGCAATGGTACGGCGCCACCAGCTCGCTCTCGCTGCCGGGGCTGGCCAAGCCGGTCTCGATCCCGACCGCCTCGGTCACGGCCATCTGGGCCGTCGAAGGCGCCCTGCTGCTGGGCATCGTGGTCGTGGTGCTGACCGCGTTCGGCACCGTGCGCCAGCGCTTCGCCGAAGGCAGCAAGGCCGCCGTCGCCGGCGCGCTGCTGGCCTCGCTCAACACCGCCTCGGAATACGGCTTCGGCGGCGTGATCGCCGCGCTGCCGGGCTTCCTGGTGGTCAGCGACGCGCTCAAGAGCATCCCCAACCCGCTGGTCAACGCCGCGGTCTCGGTCAGCACGCTGGCCGGCATCACCGGCTCGGCCTCGGGCGGCATGAGCATCGCGCTGGCCGCCATGTCGGACACCTTCATCCAGGGCGCGCAGGCCGCCGGCATCCCGCTCGACGTGCTGCACCGCGTGGTGGCGATGGCCAGCGGCGGCATGGACACGCTGCCGCACAACGGCGCCGTCATCACCCTGCTGGCCGTGACCGGACTGACCCACCGCGAGTCGTACCGCGACATCTTCGCCGTCACCGTCATCAAGACGCTCGCGGTATTCTTCGTCATCGCGGTCTTTTATCTCACCGGCCTGGTCTGAGCCCGGCACGCAAGCCGCCCGCGCGGACATGACGCGCGGGCGAAATCCCCACGCATACACGCAAATCCCATGACAGACCTGAAAGGAAAGACGGCGCTGATCACCGGCTCGACGAGCGGCATCGGCCTGGGCATTGCCGAGGTGCTGGCGCAGGCCGGCGCCAACATCATGCTCAACGGCTTCGGCGACATCGACGCGGCCCTGGCCGCCATCCGCGCCACCGGCGCGCAGGCCGAGCACCACCCGGCCGACATGCGCAAGGCCGACGAGATCGAGGCGATGTTCGCCGCGGCCGGCGCGCGCTTCGGCGCCGTGGACATTCTCGTCAACAACGCCGGCATCCAGCACGTCGCGCCGGTCGAGGCCTTCCCGCCGCAGAAGTGGGACGACATCATCGCCATCAACCTGACCTCGGGCTTCCACACCACGCGCTGCGCGCTGCCCGGCATGCGCGCGCGCGACTGGGGCCGCATCATCAACATCGCCTCGGTGCACGGCCTGGTCGGCTCGGCCGGCAAGTCCGCCTACGTGGCGGCCAAGCACGGCCTGGTCGGCCTGACCAAGGTCACCGCGCTCGAGACCGCGCGCACCGGCGTGACCTGCAACGCGATCTGCCCGGGCTTCGTGCTGACGCCGCTGGTGCAGAAGCAGATCGACGACCTCGCCGCGCGCGAGGGCCTGACGCCGGCCGCGGCGCAGGCGCGCCTGCTCGACGAAAAGCAGCCGTCGGGCCAGTTCGTCACGCCCGCGCAGCTCGGCAACCTCGCGCTGATGCTGTGCTCGCCGTTCGGCAGCGAGATCCGCGGCGCGGCCTGGGTGGCCGACGGGGGCTGGACGGCGCAGTAAGGCGGCGATGCGCGCGGATGCAAGGCCCTCGGAATCGAGGGCCTTTTTTATTCCCGGCGCGCAGGCAAAAAGAAAGCCCTCACGACTGGAGGGCTTTCTTTCGAAGCATGGCGGCACCCGGGCTTCGGGCGGCGCGGCCGGGCTTTCCCGGCGCGGCGCCGCTGTCCGGATTCACGCCACGGCAGGCGCTCGCGCTCAGCCCGCGAAGTTCTTGCCGGCGAAGTCCCAGTTCACCACGTTCCAGAATGCCTCGACGTACTTCGGGCGGGCATTGCGGTAGTCGATGTAGTAGGCGTGTTCCCACACGTCGCAGGTCAGCAGCGGCTTGGCGTCGGTGGTCAGCGGGGTGGCGGCGTTGGAGGTCGAGACCAGGTCCAGCGAGCCGTCGGCCTTCTTGACCAGCCAGGCCCAGCCCGAGCCGAAGGTGCCGACCGCGGTCTTGGTGAATTCTTCCTTGAACTTGTCGAACGAGCCCCACTTGGCGTTGATGGCAGCCGCCAGCGCGCCGGTCGGCTGGCCGCCGCCGTTGGGCTTGAGCGAGTCCCAGTAGAAGGTGTGGTTCCACACCTGGGCGGCGTTGTTGAAGATGCCGCCGGAGGACTTCTTGACGATTTCCTCGAGGGTCGAGTTCTCGAACTCGGTGCCCTTGATCAGGTTGTTCAGGTTGGTGACGTAGGTCTGGTGGTGCTTGTCGTGATGGAACTCCAGGGTCTCCTTGGAGATGTGCGGAGCGAGCGCATCATGCGCGTAGGGCAGCGGGGGGAGAGTATGTTCCATTGTTTTGTCTCTGTGGGGTTGAAGGACGGGAGATGTCGATTGTAGGGGACTTGCCAGACCCGCGCAAACGCGGGAAACAAAGCCCCCTCGAACATATTAGGTTCATCGATATGCGTTCGCTGTCGGTGGGCCGCCGACGCCCGCGAAGGCCGCCGCGGCCCGCCTGCGCTACACCTCGCCCAGGCGCGGCTGGACGCTGGCGATGCCGGCGTCGGCCACGCCTTCGGCCAGGTGGATCTCGATGGTGGTGCCGGCGCGCAGCTCGGCCGGCGAGCGCAGCGCGTGGCCGCGCTGGTCGAGCAGCACGGCGTAGCCGCGCTCGAGCGTGCGCTGCGGCGCCAGCAGTTCCAGCGCGCCGGCGGCGCGCTGCCAGCGCTGCCCGGCGCGCTCGTGCTGGCGGCGCGCGGCGTCGCCCATGCGCAGCGCGACGCGGCGCAGCTCGTCCTGGGCCGCCGCCAGGTCGGGGCGGCCGGCGGCCCAGCGCATGGCCAGCACCTGCTGCTGGTGGCGGCGCGCGGCCACGGTGTCGCGCAGCGCGCTGCGCAGGTGCCGCATCAGGTTGTCGACCTGCAGGCGGCGCTCCTGCAACTGCGCCTGCGGGCTACGCAGGCGGCGCGCCAGCCAGTCCAGGCCCTGGGCGCGGCGGTCGAGCTGGCGCTGCATGCACTGGGCCAGCGCGTTGCGCGCGCGCAGGGCCTGCATCAGCATGTGGGCGCGGTCGGGGCTGACCAGCTCGGCGGCGCCGGTGGGGGTGGGCGCGCGCACGTCGGCGACAAAATCGGCGATGGTGAAATCGGTCTCGTGGCCCACGCCCGACACCAGCGGCACGGCGCAGCGCGCGATGGCCTGCGCCACGCATTCCTCGTTGAACGACCACAGGTCTTCGATGCTGCCGCCGCCGCGGCACAGGATCAGCACGTCGCATTCGTTGCGCGCGCTGGCGGTATCGATCATCGCGGCGATCTTCTCGGCGGCGCCCGCGCCCTGCACCGGCACCGGATAGACCACCACCGGCACGTGCGGCGCGCGCCGGCGCAGGGTGCTGAGCACGTCGCGCAGCGCGGCGGCCTGCAGCGACGTCACCACGCCGATGGCGCGCGGATGGGCCGGCACCGGGCGCTTGCGCTCGGGCGCGAACAGGCCGGCCTGCGCGAGTTTCTCCTTCAGGCGCAGGAAGGCTTCGTAGAGATTGCCGAGGCCCGCGCGGCGCATGGCTTCCACGCCGAGCTGCAACTCGCCGCGCGCCTCGTACATCGACACCAGCGCCCGGACTTCCACCGCCTCGCCCTCGCGCGGCACGAACCCGACATGCTGGTTGCGCCCGCGGAACATCACGCAGCGGATCTGCGCGCGCGCGTCCTTGAGCGAAAAGTACCAGTGCCCGCTGGCGGCGCGGGTGAAATTGGAGATTTCTCCCCTTACCCAGAGCAGCGGGAAATTGCGTTCGAGCACCTGGGAAATGGCGTGGTTGAGTTCGCCGACGGGGATGGCTTCGCGGCCGCCCGCGGGCGCCGCAGGCTGGGATTCACGCGAAAAGTTCAGCGATTCAGACATGGGCGCAGCCGGGCATGCGGCGTGGAATTGACATGTCCACAGCATAACCGCTCTGTCAAGTCTCTTGGCGGGGGGCGGCCCGTCGACCCGCAAAGCCGCATGACTTGACACAAGCCTTTGATTCTTATGTGGTTTCTGCTGTCTTATTTTTTGAGCAATGTAAGCAAACCCCTTATGCGTCAACGACTTACCGGCTGCGCCCCCGGCTTGTTCACAAAGTTATCCACAGGAACTCTGGACAACCTTGCCGGAAGGCCCGTGCCTGTGGATAGATTGGCGGCCACCGGTCCGCCGGCTGTGGGTAAACCGTAAACACGATGTAAAGACCATCAAAAGTGCTGCCGGAACCATATTCAGCCGGAATCGCGCCGGGCACCCCGGAAACCGGCCTGCCCGGCTGCTGCCCATTTTTTGGGCATGCTGGATTCCGGCCTTTGTTATCAATGGCTTAACCCGCTTCTCCGGCGGTTGTCCACAACCCGTCCACAAGACTGTCCCGGACGAATGTGGAAAGCGGTCGACATGGCGGAAGTTTTTCGGATTCCTCCCCCTGACGACGCGCCCAAGTGCTGCCGGGCTCTCTCTGCCCGTTTTTTGAGCAGCCACGGGAAGCCGCTGCCGAATCAATGACTTAACTGTGTTTTCCGGCAACTGTCCACAACCGCTCCACAACACTGTCCTGCCTTTATGTGGACAGCCCGAAACCTGGCCGCGCGTGCCGGCGCGGCGCCGGCGGGCCGCCGGCGTCACAGGCGCGCTGCCCGTTTTTTAGGCTGGCGATTGTTTTCCCTTTCGAATCAAGACGTTGAGCGGCTTGTCAGATAGCTGTCCACAATCCATCCACAACGCTGTCCCTGTCCTGTGTGGACATCCCGCGCGGCGCGGCGATGCGCCGCCGAGACACCGTGGCATGGCGTCTTGCCGCGCCGCCATGCCGCGGGTTAGAGTGGCGCCTGATTTTTCAATACAGAGCCAGCGCGCGTGCGGCTGCGGCGGCTGGCGTGCAGACAAGCCGTCGAATTTCGGGGTTCCACGTGTTTTCCATCATTCAAGCGGCCGGCTGGCCGATCTGGCCCTTGCTGATCGCCTCGGTCATCGCCCTGGCGCTGATCGTCGAGCGCTTCCTGAGCCTCAAGCGCAGCAAGGTGCTGCCGCCCAAGCTGTACGAGGAAGCGCTGACGGTGGCGCACCAGCGCCGCGCCACGCCCGAGGTGGTGAGCACCCTGGAGCAGAACTCGCCGCTGGGCCGCGTGCTGGCGGCCGGCCTGCGCCACGTCGTGCTGCAGCCCCACACCTCGCGCGACGCCGCCAAGGAAGTGGTCGAAGAAGCCGGCCGCGCGGTGGCGCACGAGCTGGAGCGCTATCTCAACGCGCTCGGCACCATCGCCTCGGTGGCGCCGCTGATGGGCCTGCTGGGCACGGTGATCGGCATGATCGAGATCTTCGGCAGCCAGGGCGGCGCCGGCGCCAGCCCCGAGCAGCTCGCGCACGGCATCTCGGTGGCGCTGTACAACACCGCTTTCGGCCTGATCATCGCGATTCCGGCGCTGATCTTCTGGCGCTATTTCCGCCGCCGCGTGGACGACTACGTGGCCGAGCTGGAATTCCGCGCCACGGCGTTCCTCGACGCCATCCTGCCGCAGCGCCGCGCCTGACGCCCGCCATGCACTTCCGTTCCCGCCAGCGGCGCGAAGAGCCGGAGATCAACCTGATCCCGCTGATCGACGTGCTGCTCGTGATCCTGATCTTCCTGATGATCACGACCACGTATTCGCGCTACACCGAGCTGCAGATCCAGTTGCCGACCGCCGACGCCGAGAAGGCCCAGCAGCGCCCGGGCGAGATCGTGGTGTCGGTCTCGGCCAAGGGCGTCTACGCCGTCAACAAGCAGGTCATGGAGCAGCAGGACGTGACCAGCCTGGCCGCGCGCCTGCGCGAGGTGGCCGGCGGCGGCGAGGGCCAGCCGCCCGTGCTGATCGTCAACGCCGACGCGCAGGCCAGCCACCAGTCGGTCATCAACGTGATGGAAGCGGCGCGCCTGGCCGGCCTGCCGCGCCTGACCTTCGCCACGCAGAGCTCGCAGGCGCGCTGAGGCGACGCCGGGGCTCGCCGCGGCGCACGGCAAGCCCCGGCTTGCCGCGGGCGCCGGAAGGTGCCCATAATGGTTGGATAAGGCGGCCTCGCCGCGGCCGGCCCGCACCGGCCGGCTGCCGCAGTTGCCCCGCTCGTTGCGCGCCGTTCCCGGCGCGTTCCCGTATCCTTCGCCACCGTCCGCCGCTTTCCTGACGCTTTCCTGACGCCCCCCTCCGACGCTTCCCCAGACCCTCCCCCGACGCCCATGCCCGCTCCCCGCCACGCCCTCGCCGACTTCGTGACCGCCCAGTGGCAGCGCCGCGGCTGGTTCGCCTGGCTGATGCTGCCGCTTTCGTGGCTCTTCGGCCTGGTCAGCGGCTGGCGCCGGCTGGCCTACCGGCGCGGCTGGTACAAGTCCACGCGGCTACCAATGCCGGTGGTGGTGGTGGGCAACGTGACCGTGGGCGGCACCGGCAAGACACCGGCCGTGATCGCGCTCGCGCACGCGCTGGCCGAGGCCGGCCTGCGACCAGGCGTGGTCTCGCGCGGCTATGGCGTCACGCTGAAGCACCCGCGCCGGGTCAAGCCGACCTCGGAGGCGCGCGACGTCGGCGACGAGCCGCTGCTGATCGCGCGCGCGGCCGACGTGCCGGTGTGGGTCTTCCCCGACCGCGCGCTGTGCGCGCAGACCATGCTGGTGTCGCACCCCGGCGTCAACGTGCTGCTGCTCGACGACGGCCTGCAGCACTACAAGCTCCAGCGCGACTTCGAGATCGTGATGTTCGACACGCGCATGGGCGGCAACGGCTTCCTGCTGCCGGCCGGCCCGCTGCGCGAGCCGCTCTCGCGCCAGCGCGACGCCACCCTCATCAACGACCCGGACTTCCGCGCCAGCCCCGCGCGGCCGGACGTCTACGGCATGCGCCTGGAACTGCAGGACGCCTGGCAACTGGCCGACCCTGCCCTGGCCAGGCCGCTGTCGGCGTTCGCCGGGCAGCGCGTGCTGGCCGCGGCCGGCATCGGCAACCCCGAGCGCTTCTTCGCCAGCCTGCGCGGCGCCGGCCTGCAGCCCGACACCATGCCGCTGCCGGACCACTACGACTTCGCCGAAGACCCGTTCGCCGACGATCCCGTCGCGCGCGCCGCCGACGCCATCCTGATCACCGAGAAGGATGCCGTAAAATGCGAGCGCCTGAGCGACCCGCTCGATCCGCGGATCTGGGTCGTCCCCACCCTGCCCGTGATCGACGCGGGCCTGATCGACAAGATTCGCCGCGCCGTCGCCGCGCACGCCCAGTCCGCGCCCGGCGCGGCGGG
>NZ_AQPL01000092.1:0-4074 GCF_000395345.1 Cupriavidus sp. WS
CGGGCGCCGCGGCCGCGGCCGGCCACACCAAGGAAACCCGAGATGGACAACCGGCTGCTTGAAATCCTGGTCTGCCCGCTGTGCAAGAGCAAGCTGGAATACGACCGCGCCGCCCAGGAACTGATCTGCCAGGTCGACAAGCTGGCCTACCCGATCCGCGACGGCATCCCCGTGATGCTGGCCGACGAGGCCCGCCAGACCGTGCCGGGCCGCCTGGTCTCGCCGGACTGACCCACGCATACCGAGCCCGCATCATGTCCCTGCCCGCCTTCACCGTGGTCATCCCGGCGCGCCTGGCCTCGACCCGCCTGCCCGACAAGCCGCTGGCCGACATCGGCGGCAAGCCCATGATCGTGCGCGTGGCCGAGCGCGCCCACGCCAGCTCGGCGCAGCGCACGGTGGTCGCCACCGACGCCGCCGAGGTCGCCGCGGCCTGCGCCGCGCACGGCATCGAGGCGGTGCTCACGCGCGCCGACCACCCGTCCGGCACCGACCGCCTGGCCGAGGTGGCCACGCTGCTGGGCCTGGCCGACGACGCCATCGTGGTCAACGTGCAGGGCGACGAGCCGCTGATCGAGCCGGGCCTGATCGACGAAGTGGCGCTGCACCTGGCGCGCCACGCCGACTGCGCCATCGCCACCGCCGCCCACCCGATCGGCGCGATCGCCGAGGTCTTCAACCCCAACGTGGTGAAGGTGGTGTGCGACGCGGCCGGCCGCGCGCTGTATTTCTCGCGCGCGCCGATCCCGTGGGCGCGCGACGCCTGGGCCAGCGTGCCGGCCCGGCCCGCGGCCGACGCGCAGGCGGCGCTGCCGGACATGCCGGTGCTGCGCCACATCGGCCTGTACGCCTACCGCGCGGCGTTCCTGCGGCGCTTTCCCACGCTGGCGGCGGCGCCGCTGGAACAGACCGAGGCGCTCGAGCAGTTGCGCGCGATGTGGCACGGCGAGCGCATCGGCGTGCTGCAGACCACCGCCGCGCCCGCGCCGGGCGTCGACACGCCGGCCGACCTGGAGCGCGTGCGCGCGCTGTGGGCACAAGGCATGGCGCAGGAAGGCCCCTGACGCCACCCCGGCGCGCGGTGCCGCGGTGCGCGCGCGCATCACCGGCACGGCTGTCATGACAGTTGTCACCGTGCCGGCAAGCCGGTTTTACGCCGCCTCATGGCATAATGCTTGACGATACAGAGCCGTCGGGCGTTCAGACGCCCGGCCAAGGCTCGGTGGGGAGATGAAAAGAGTGAGCCCGTCCGGTATCCGGGTCGCCGCCATCGGCAGCGAGCCGCGGCATGCCGGCCGTCGACAGACCAGACTCCGATCCGAGGCGCGCCGCCCCCGCGGCGCGGTAAGCCTCGCGTCAAGTTTCGGCGTTACCCTCCTTCCATCCCCCGCCTTACCAGATTCAAAACTCTGAGGACCCGTAAATGCGTTTGATCCTGTTGGGCGCGCCCGGCGCCGGCAAAGGCACGCAAGCCCAGTTCATCTGCGAGAAGTTCGGCATTCCGCAAATCTCCACCGGCGACATGCTGCGCGCCGCGGTGAAGGCGGGCACGCCACTCGGCGTGGCGGCCAAGAAGGTGATGGACGCAGGCGGCCTGGTGTCGGACGACATCATCATCGGCCTGGTCAAGGACCGCCTGCAGGCGGCCGACTGCAAGGGCGGCTACCTGTTCGACGGCTTCCCGCGCACCATCCCGCAGGCCGAGGCCATGAAGGAAGCGGGCGTGGCGATCGATTTCGTGCTGGAAATCGACGTGCCGTTCGATGCCATCATCGAGCGCATGAGCGGACGCCGCGTGCACGTGGCGTCGGGCCGCACCTACCACGTCAAGTACAACCCGCCCAAGGCCGAAGGCCTGGACGACGTCACCGGCGAGCCGCTGATCCAGCGCGAGGACGACAAGGAAGAAACCGTCAAGAAGCGCCTGGACGTCTATTCCCAGCAGACCCGTCCGCTGGTGGACTACTACTCCAAGTGGGCCACCGAGGGCGACGCCAGCGCCAAGGTCGCGCCGCCGCAGTACCGCAAGATCGCGGGCGTGGGCAGCGTGGAAGACATCACGGCGCGCGTGTTCGGCGCGTTGAAGTAAGCGGCATTTGAATCAGCGACCGCGGCGGCAACGCCGCGCGGCGCACGCGAAAGGCGGCCTTCGGGCCGCTTTTTTCGTTTTGGGACCGGGGCGGAAGTCGCCCGCGCTAATCGGCCACTGATTGACGTTTACGTAAACGTTATGCCAACATGCCGATCCAACGGCAGCGCCGGTCCGGCATGCCCGCATCCCGGGGCAAGCATCCCGAAACGAGCATCCCGAAATCAAAGGAGAGAGACAAAGATGGAAATCCGCGACAACGTATTCATTGTCACCGGCGGCGCGTCGGGCCTGGGCGAGGGCAGCGCCCGCATGCTGGCCGCGGCGGGCGGCAAGGTGGTGATCGCCGACCTCAACGAGGCCGCCGGCGCGGCGCTGGCGGCCGAGCTGGGCGGGCGCTTCGTGCGCTGCGACGTCACCAGCGAGACCGACGGCCAGGCGGTGGTGGCCGCCGCCACGGCGCTGGGCCGCCTGGCCGGGCTGGTCAACTGCGCCGGCATCGCCACCGCCAGCAAGACCGTCGGCAAGAACGGCCCGCACCCGCTCGATGCGTTCGACAAGACCATCCGCGTCAACCTGATCGGCACCTTCAACATGATCCGGCTGGCCGCCGCGGCGATGGTGCAGAACACGCCCGACGCCGAGGGCGAGCGCGGCGTGATCGTCAACACCGCCTCGGTGGCGGCCTTCGACGGGCAGATCGGCCAGGCCGCCTACGCCGCCTCCAAGGGCGGCGTGGTGGCCATGACCCTGGCCATCGCGCGCGACCTGTCGCGCGACGGCGTGCGCTGCATGACCATCGCGCCGGGCATCTTCGAGACGCCGATGCTGCTGGGCATGCCGCAGGAAGTGCAGGACGCGCTCGGCCGGATGGTGCCGTTTCCGCCGCGCCTGGGCCGCCCGGCCGAGTACGCCAAGATGGTCGCCGCCATCATCGGCAACACCATGCTCAACGGCGAGGTGATCCGCCTGGACGGCGCCATCCGCATGCAGCCCAAGTAAGCTCAGCCGCCGGCGCGCTGCGCCGGCATCAGCATCACCAGCGTCAGCCCCGGCGCGGCCGCCGGCACCAGCGTGAGCTGCTCGAAATGCAGCAGCCCGCGCCGCGGATGGCGAAAGCCGCGCCGGCCGCCCTGGCGCTCCTCCACGTCCTGCGACAGCCAGTCGGCGCGGAAGGCCGGGCTCTCGGCCAGCAGACCCTCGACCAGCGCGCGCGTGGGCGGGTCCTCGGCATGGCGGATGCTGTGCGCG
This sequence comes from Cupriavidus sp. WS, assembly GCF_000395345.1. Lineage (NCBI taxonomy): Bacteria > Pseudomonadati > Pseudomonadota > Betaproteobacteria > Burkholderiales > Burkholderiaceae > Cupriavidus > Cupriavidus sp. WS. The sequence continues at coordinate 3,341 of NZ_AQPL01000092.1, forward strand.
CGGAATTCCGCCACCAGCCGCGCCGCCCGGTGCGGCCAGTCTTCCACCAGCGCCTGCAGGCCCGGCGACAGGAACATGCTGCGCAGCAGATTGCGCTCGCTGCTGGCGCCGTCGAGCCAGCCCACGAACAGGTCCGCCGCCGCCGCGTTCCACGCCAGCGCGTTCCATTGCCGGTCGAGCAGGTAGGCCGGCCCGGCGATCGCTTCCACGCTCGCCATCACGGTGGCCGGCACGTGGCCGTCCTGCGCCTGCATCGGGTCGCGCCGGCCCGCCAGCTCGAACAGGTAGGCGCGCTCGGCGCGCGACAGCCGCAGCGCGCCGGCCAGCCCGGCCAGCGCGCGCGCGGACAGCGCCACCGGGCGGCCCTGCTCCAGCCACGTCACCCAGGTCGCGCTCAACCCCGCCAGTTGCGCCAGTTCCTCGCGCCGCAGGCCCGGCGTGCGCCGCCGGCGGCCCGGCGCGAGGCCGACCTCGGCCGGCGCCAGCCGCTCGCGGTGCGCGCGCAGGAAACGGCCGAGCACGGCTTCGCGGGTCAGTTCGTGCTCACTGGGGGCGTCGTTCGGGGCAGCGGTGGCGGCAAGGGGCGCGGCGTCGGTCATGTGCAATGGGCGGGCGGTGGCTCCCGGCCTGCCCAGCGGCGAAAACTGGTGCGTTTTATACCAGGATAAAACGGTGACTTGTACCGGGAAAACAGGCTGCTACAGTACGTCGAAGCCGGCGGGCGGGCAAGCCCC
>NZ_AQPL01000093.1:0-2050 GCF_000395345.1 Cupriavidus sp. WS
GCCCCCCCCCCGCCGCCCCGTCCCCTCACCAGAACCCACCGGCGGCGCGTGCCGCCAGGAGAGCCATATGCAGCAACAAGAACTCGTCGCCGCCCAGTTCGGCGCGACGGCCAGCGCCTACCTCACCAGCGCGGTCCACGCCCAGGGCGCCGACCTCCAGCAGCTCGCGCAGGCGCTGTCCGGCATCCCGGACGCCCGCGTGCTCGACCTGGGCTGCGGCGCCGGCCACGCCAGCTTCGCGGCGGCGAAGGTCGCGGCCGAAGTGACGGCTTACGATCTGTCGGCCGAGATGCTGGCCGTGGTGGACGCGGCCGCGCGCGACAAGGGCCTGGGCAACATCGTCACGCGCCGGGGCGCCGCGGAAGTGCTGCCGTTCGCCGATGCCGGCTTCGACGCCGTGATCTCGCGCATGAGCGCCCACCACTGGCGCAACGTGCCGGCCGCGCTGGCGGAAATGCACCGCGTGCTCAAGCCGGGCGGCAAGGTGGTGCTGATCGACATCGCGGGCTCCGAGGACCCGCTGCTCGACACCTGGCTGCAATCGGTGGAACTGCTGCGCGATCCGTCCCATATCCGCGACTACACCGGCCGCGCGTGGCTGGCGATGCTGGCGGCGGCCGGCTTCGCGGCCAGCGTGTCGCCGGTGTGGCGCATCGAGCTGGAGTTCGCCACCTGGGTGCAGCGCATGCGCACGCCCGAGGTGGCGGTGGCCGCCATCCGCCACCTGTGGCAGCTGGCGCCGGCGGAAGTCCGCGACCACTATCTGGTGCAGGCCGACGGCAGCTTCGCGCTGGAGGCGGTGATGGTGACGGCGGCGCGCGCCTGAGCGTCCGCGGCGCCTACGGCATGGCCGGCTCGGCCGGCAGCGGCAGGCTGCGCACCATCTGCCAGACCGCCGCCGCCGACGGCGACAGCGAGCGGTCCTCGCGGCACACCATGACGATGCGCCGCTCCTCGCGCGGCGTGAGCGGGCGCCACACCAGCGGCGAGGCGGCCGGCAGCGGCAGCGAGAACGACGGCAGCACCGAGGCGCCGATGCCGGCCTCGACCATGCCGAACACGCTGGCCGAGTGGCCGAGCTCCTGCACCACGCTCGGCGTCACGCCGTGGCTGGCGAAGATGCGGTCGATCAGCGGCCGGCTGCCCGAGGCGAAATCCAGCAGCACCAGCGGCATGCCGTCCAGCGCGCGCCACGGCACCGACTCGGCGCCGGCCAGCGGATGGTCGCGCCGGCACACAAAGCAGAACGGGTCGGTGGCCAGCGGCGCGATGGTCAGCCCCTCGCGCGCGAGCGGGTCGATCAGCACGCCGAAATCCACCGCGCCGGCGCGGATCTGCTCCAGCCCGTCGGCCTGCACGTTGTCGCGCACGCTCAGGCGGATGTCCGGATACTGGCGCGCGCAGGTGGAGACGTAGAGCGGCATCAGCCGCGCCGAGATCGTGGGTGCGCTGGCAATCACAACGCGGCCGCGATAGCGCTCGCCCAGCTGGCGCGTCTCTTCCAGCGTGTCGTCGAGCTGGCCGAGCAGCCGCTCGATGGCCGGCGCCAGCGCCTGCCCCGCCTCGGTGACGAGCACCTCGCGCGTGGTGCGGTCGAGCAGGCGCACGCCAAGTGCCTCTTCCAGCTCCGCCACGCCGCGGCTCACGGCGGGCTGGGTCAGCCCCACGGCATCGGCGGCGCGGCTGAAACTGCCATGCCCGACCACGGCGAGAAAGACGCGCAACTGGCGCAAGGTGTAATTCATGCGTCTATGAGATCAATGGATGCGATAAATGAATTTGCATTCTAGGCTGGCGTAGCGTCCAATACTAGGCGAAACCCTAATCCAACCTGCTGTCATGTCCGCCATCCTCTCACCGTTCAAGAAACTCTACGACTTGATCGACGGCTTCGTCCTCATCATGCTCTCCGCCATCGGCATCTCGCTGCTGGCGCCCCAGATCGGCGCCGGCGACGGTCCGCTGCACCTCGGCATCGTCACCAACCTGGGCGTGGCGCTGGTGTTCTTCCTGCACGGCGCGGCGCTGTCGCGCGACCGGCTGGGGGGGG
>NZ_AQPL01000094.1:0-17394 GCF_000395345.1 Cupriavidus sp. WS
CCGGCTGGTGGCCGGCGCGCGCCACTGGCGCCTGCACGCCTTCGTGCAGAGCTTCACCTATATCGTGTTCCCGGTGGTCGGCCTGGCGCTGATGTTCGGCCTGCGCCATATGCTGCCCGCCGAGCTGCTGCTGGGCGTGTTCTACCTGTGCGCGCTGCCGTCCACGGTGTCGTCGTCGGTGGCCATGACCTCGATGGCGCGCGGCAACGTGCCCGGCGCGATCTTCAACGCCACCATCTCCGGGCTGATCGGCATGGCCGCCACGCCGCTGCTGATGGGGCTGGTGATCAGCGCCAGCGGCGCTTCCATGCCGCTGGGCAAGGCGCTCATGGGCGTGGCGCTGCAACTGCTGCTGCCGTTCGCGCTGGGCCAGGCGGCCCGCCCGCTGATCGGCAACTGGCTGGTCAAGAACAAGCAGATCACCAACAAGATCGACCGCGGCGTGATCGTGCTGATCGTGTATTCCTCGTTCTGCGACGCCACCGCCGCCGGCCTCTGGCACAAGTACAGCTGGGAGACCATCGGCGCGGTGATGGCGCTGGCCGCCGTGCTGCTGCTGGTGATCCTGGCCACCACCACCTTCACCGCGCGCCGCCTCGGCTTCTCGGTGGAAGACGAGATCACGGCGGTGTTCTGCGGCTCCAAGAAGAGCCTGGCCAACGGCATCCCGATGGCCAAGATCCTGTTCGCCGGCCACCCGGCGCTGGGCCTGCTGGTGCTGCCGCTGATGGTCTACCACCAGTTGCAGCTGATCGTCTGCTCGGTGATCGCCTCGCGCTACGCCAACCGCGACACGCTGCCCGGCACGGCCACCGCGCGCGCGTAAGCACCGCGCTCGATGCAGAACGGCCGGCATTTGCCGGCCGTTCTGCTTTGTGCTGCTGGTGTTCTCCCCTGTCAGGACATGGCGCAGCCTTGGGAGTCGCTAGGCGGTTCCTTATCAATGACTTCCGCCATACTCAGGTGCTGCAGGACGTGTGCCATATCTTTCGTGTTCCGGCCCGTGTGCAAATACAACCGCCAGCGGGGCGAAGGTCCGAAGTGCTGCAATGCCTTGAGTACCAGTTGCGCGCACTCACGTGCCGGGCGGCGGATGGTCATGGGCCAGTCGTAGATCGCATGGCGGTAGTGGAAGGTCCGTATCGTCATTGAGGCCGCCGCAAATGGCAGGAAATGAGGAGGCTCAAGGCCACGGATAGCGCTTCCAAATCGCCGGCATAGATCCGCACCTGGTCCTCGGTGAGCACCGCTAGTGCATCGGCGCCCGAGTCCCTTTCATGCCCGCGAAAGGTCGAGGCATACGCTAACGCCTTCATCGCCAACGCGATGTGTCCCTGCGCGCCGTTGGCGTTGTCGATAACGCGCAGAGCCCGGTCGGCGGGATTGGATTGCGCTGGCACGCGCCCGGTCCGGCCTGCTACCGTCTCCAACTGGTGCCGTATGAGCCAGACGTAGTACTGGGGGCGGCTCGCAACCGGTAGCGGCGGCGACACCCCACCCGGTGCGTAAGAAGCGAAGCGCCGTGCATCCGCCTCGCGCACAGTCGGCAATCTGGTCTTCAGCCGCAACGCACCTTTCACAATTTCAGCGGCACCACTGCTGATGACGCGGGCACAGAGTGCGGCTTCCTTTTCCGTCGAAGCGTTCGGTGCCGCATGCGAGAGTGACACGCACAGTACCGCGAGTACTGCCGCAGCTCCGATCCTCCCTGCGACCTTCATCATGCGCCTCCGCGCTTGGCCTTGCCTTTGTTCTTGACCGCAGGCGACGGCGCGACCACGGCAGCGCCATTCTTGCCGACCAGAAAAATGCGTGGCGCCACCCGCAGCCCCGGCAGCGCGAGCATGTCCAGCGGACCGGCGCCGGCCTCGGCGCGAATCAAGAACCGCATCATGAGAGGCTTGCGCTGTGGCAGGTCGGATTTGTCGTCCGGGTTGGCGCGCGTGTCAAGCACCGCCGGCCAACTGATCTGGTACGTCGCCGCATCAACCCGCTCGACGTCGCCGCGCGCCAGCATGCGCAAGAATGCGAAGCGCCCGTAATATTCGTAGTTCTTGTTGGTGCCGGCCGTCAGGGTCTGCCACTGCAGGATCGTGCCCGGCTCCTGCAGGGTGTTGGCGGGCCACGTCATGCGTTGCCAGGTTTCACGCTGGTTGTAATAGTGCAGCTTCTGTCCGTCGATGGTCAGCTTCGTATCGGTGAGTCCCGGCGTCGCGATCGGTTTGACTTCGAAGTGGTACTGCGGATCCCCCTGAACCAGCATGTGGGTGGCGACATGTTGCAGCGCATTGAGGAATTTGAGGAACTGAGGATCGAAGGTGACCCCGTGCGCGCCGGCGGCAGGCACCCACTCATTACCCCGCAACTCCAGCACCCCCGCGAGTTCAGTAGCCAGGAAGGCAGGAATAACGCCGCCCTGCGGACGCATGAACCGCGCGAATTCTGGCAACGAGGCGTCGTTAGCCGTGTTGGCGAACGGATAGCGGCCCGCAAACGTCCTGTCCCAGTCTGGCACCACGAAGCGCTGCCAGGCCTCGTTCAGACTCGCCTGCGCGGGCAGCACGATAGTCTGCGTGGCCTGCACGACCGGCTGCACGAACAGCGCTTCGCCCATGTTCGCCCACTCCGCGCCGAGGCTGGCCGAGACCAATTGCCCGTAGGCTTGCGTGTCGGCCAGATCGGAACTCTTACCCTGGAACAGCGTCTGCGCCATCTGCCGCGCCTGCTCGGCCCCATCGGCGCCACTGTTGACTTGCTGCAGGTGCAGCCGCAAGGCGGTGATGCGGTCGAGATAGCGCTGCAGGCTCAGATCGCTGTTGCCGCCTTGCCCCGCTTGGGCAGCCTGTCCCATCAGGCGCAGCACCGGACCAAACGCCGCATCCAGCGGGGCAAGCGGGGCGGCCTTGGTGCTGTCGGGGGCGTCGTCCTTCTTGCCTAGGATATCCTTGGCCTTGTTCGCCAGCGTATCCGACAGCGAAGCCTTCTGCACCCCCGCGGCGCCCTGATAAGCAAGCGACTTCATCAGCGCGATCACCGGCGACTGGCGCGCGTCGGCCAACAGCTTGAGCTGGTCAATGGCGGCGGGCAAAGTGCCTGCCGATTCCCACTGCAGGTTGTTCATGAAGTCCTGCCAGCGCTGGGCGTAGTCGGCGAAGTACTGCTCGGTCAGGGCTGCGTGCAGCTCGGCGGCGGACTTGTCGGGGGCGGCGCTGGCCGCCTTGCCGCCAGCCAGTACCCAATCGGTGGACACGTCGCGACGCTTGGCGGCAGCGTCAATCGCATCGGCGACATAGCCCTCATAGGCCTGGCGTGTGAAGATGCCCGGCACCACCGTCGAGGACCGCAGCAGCCCACGCGCCTCCGTGCCAGCCGTGAGTGACGGCAGCGTCAAGTCGGGGTACTTGTTGCCAGCACCGTTCACGATGCCCTGGTACAGCGTATCCTGCGCGTTGCGCGCACCGATCACCGCCAGCAGCGTCTGGCGTGCCCCGGCCACTAGCGCGGGGCGGGGCTCGATCCTCCAGTCCGGGTGGTCCTTCAGGTGCTGCGCGTAGAACTTGAACAGGCGCTCGGCCAGGTCCTGTTTCTCTCCCCGCGTGATATGGGCCTCGGTGGACCAGTCCTGCGGAAGGCGCTTGGCAAGGAAACCGGGCTCAACCCGCTCCGGGTGGGCAAGCATCAGGTAGGCCTTGAGACCATCCCGCCCGGCAAGCGCCCACTGGCTGGTCTTGTCATCCAGCGTTGTGGTCTGCAACTGCGCGAGGTCCACCAGCGACGCTTCCTGATTCTGTTGGATCGGGATAATCAGTAGCCGGCGGGAGGCCTGCGCGTAGGGCTCCCACAGGGCGGCGAGTACTTCGGCGTCACGGTTCAGGCCGAAGCGGGTCAGCCACGGCGCGTGGTGCTGCGTGCGGTATTCATAGCGCTCTATCTGCTTCTGCAGGGCCAGCAATGCATGCAGACCCTGGGCAGGTTTGGTTGCCGTCTGGATGGCGTGAATCGCTTGCTGAGCCTCACTCAGGTCCGCACTATTGCGCAGACCGGACACGACCATGCCTGCGGTCCACAAACCAATCGATACGAAAGCCAGCACCGTCAGCACTAGCACCGGATGAATGCCAACCCGACGACTGCGATACTGGCCGGCATGCTCGCCAATCTGCCGCCAGGCGGGCAGTACCGATGCCGGCAGCAGGTGGTGAGCTTCCGATGCGTGCATAGCGACCGCCGAAGGCGCGGGCTCACCGGGCGCATCCTCGGCGGGCTCGGGCATCGGCAGGACGGCCCCGGCATAGATGGGGGCGAACATCACGCCGGCCAGCGGGCCGCGCCGCCAGTGCGACGTGTCCCAGGCCGCCCAACTGGCCGCGATGCGCGCGCGCTGTTTGCTGATGTACGCCGACATGTAGGCTACGAGCGGCTGGCGGGTGCCCTCGTAGCAGCGTTGAACCCCCAGTTCGACGGCGTGGGCCTCCAAGGACGCCAGCGCCGTGTCGATACGGCCACCAGCAGCCCCGGCACGCCGGCTGCCAGTGTCCGCGACAAAGGCCCCGAAGGCCTCGAACTGGTCAGGCCGCCGGCCCTGCACAGGAACCGGATGCAGGAACACGACCGGCGCGGCCCGGCCTAACGTGGCTTGCAGGGTGTTGATCGCGCGCAGCGGTTCCGTATCCGATGCGGCACCGACCTGCACAATGACATCGACCGGACGGCGGCATCGCAACTGGCGCAGTTGCTTGCGCCATAGGGCAGGCTCAATGCCTGTCGGCGACGAATGCACGAGGATGGCGTCATCGGTACGCCACACGCCCGCGTGCTGGAGGCCCGGTGCAACGGACTGAATGGCCGCATCCTCACCGCACAGCATCAGCCACGGCACGCGATTGCGCCACCGCCAGCCCAGCAGGAAGCGCAATTCCTCATACGCCTGCTGCAGACGCAGGTCTCGCTTGGGAGCCTTGGCCGTGACCGTCTTGTCGCCCGATTCCTTGGCAAAACGTCGGCGAGACATGGGGATAACCCCGAGGATCACGGCGGTGTAGAGCGCCAGCGAGATGCCGCATGCGCCGGCAATCCAGAGCAGCCAGGTGATCTTGGCCTCCAGCGTCGTGATACCAAGCACGTCCCCCTTCGTCCACACCGCGATAGCGAAGACCACGGCGACCACAAACACGAAGAGGGGGATGGCCCATGGCGTCAGCGCTTTGGGCGCCTCCTTGGAGCCGGAGGCGAGGGCCTGCAGATTATTGGTCGGTGTCGTCATGGACAGAAGGAAAGACGTAAAGAATGGCGGCCTGGTTGCCGTCCACGATGAGTTGGGGGCCTTGTGCGTGCGACTCGACGGCCGCCGCGATGGACATCCACGCATTGATGAGGCCAGCGTTTCCCACCAGCCGATCCAGACGGTGTTGAGCTTCGGTCTGCGCGATACGCTCAAGCGTAGCGGCCTTGCAAGCCGTCGGCCACGCCCTGTCGTGATCGCTGTCGGGGCTGGAAATCCAGGCCTGCTGCACCGCTGCCGACTCCGTACGTCCCCACTTCAGGGCATTCATGAGTAGATGGTCCAGGGCGCGGGCTTCGCCCTTCAGCGGACGATGGAGCTTCCCGAGAACCGTGACGGGCTCTGGCACCTTGTAGTAGCCGGCATTGAGCAGCACGGCGACGCAACCTTCGGTGCTGCCAGCCGGCGGGTCCTGCTCGTACCATTCGACCGCGACCACCAGCAGGGGGCGGCGGTCACGCGCGTCTAGCCAGGCATCGGCCACCATGAGGCGGTCGGAAACTGGCTCAGTCCGGCATTCGAGCTGAGACAAACCCGCTTGTGCCAGCGCGTCCCGCACCTGCTGCAACCGCAAGCTGGCCACCTCGTCGCGGGCAAGCACGCGGACGACCGGCGCGAATACTGGTCCATACTGCGATAGCGCCGTCAGACTTGCTGCGAGGGGGACCAGCGCTTCGCCGATCTTGAGCGTCACAGTAGCCACCTGCCGGCTTTCTGCTTCTTGAGCTTCGTTATCCGCAAAGGAATGGGCCACCGGGAGGTCTGACACATTACCCTCGTCAAACCGGCTGTGCACGACCATGCTTGGCCCTTTGCGCGCCTTCTGCGCCTTCTGCACGGACTGCCCAGCCGCGACGACGCTAGCGAGAGTCTGACCGCCGACGGGCAGGCAGTACCCGATCCCCAGCACTTGCAGCGGCTGTTGCGCCTGGACTTGTTTCTTGTCCTTCCACTCCTGCCGGACGACGTTGTCGCCATAAGCACGAAACCAGTGTAATTCGAAGGGAAGGCGAACCAGCGAGAGCGCCAGCAAGTAGGCCAGACTGGGGATGCCGGCGGCGCAAAACCAGAAACCGAACCCTTTGGCGGGCCGACTGACCGGCCAAAAGAGAATGACGAGTGCCGCCCCGAGCGTAGCGAACGCGACCCAGATAAGAAGCCATGGCACCAGTCGCGGGCCTTGCTTCGGGTAAGGCCTGGCCGCCGCCGCTGGCGTCAAGTCAATCGGCATGCATCAAGCGATATGGACATTCAGCAGCGACGAGATCAGGCGGCAACCACAGGCGCAGCAGTGGCGGTGCATCGCCACGGGCTTGCCATCCTGATCGGGAAAGCCGTCGTCGCCTTCGGCAATTGTGGTCGGACCGTGACGGGCGCATAGGGCAGCATCGCCCTTGCGGGCGAGCGGGCGACCCATGAATTCCATGGTGGGCGAGGCGCTGGTGACCTGGCCACCGTCTTCCAGGGCGTCACCGAGACGGATGGGGAATTTCATTTTCCGTTGTGGTTCCCTTGTGGATATGTGAAACACACTTTCGGCTCATTGTCAGCCCAATATGTGCTAATTAGCCTCCTATTTTTCTTGTCCACTTTCAGGTTAACAAACTCATCACCGCACGCCGGAAAATACTCACCAAATCTCCCCGTACCTCTAGAAAAAAGAAATACCCTATGGATTGTATAAGTACCCTTCCCCTCATCCAGATACCATAGCGAAAAATCGGTATTGCCGTCGAAATTATAATCGCCGACCCCCAAATTAACGCTACCTGGATTACCAACATAAAGGTTGCCCTCAGTATTATTGCATTTCCTTCCACCACAGATATTTATGGAGACCAGATTGCCATCGATAGCTATGACCGCGACTACTCCCGGGGTTGGGCTGAATTTAATCTCCTGCCCAGTTTTGGCATTGCAGCATGCGATTGATAGCCATAACATCCAAAATGATAGTATTTCTTTCATGATCTAGAGTGCCACCTCCATAATTGCGATTTCTGTTTTATTTTTCAATTTTTGTTACGCTAGATGTGGCACTGCCACCAGCCGGCAACGGGGTATCAATAAACTCGACAGACTCAAGAATTGCCTTGATCCGGTCAAGGTCATTGCGCCCTTTGCGGTCTGCCAGCCATTCGACAACCGTGTATCCACACAATGCACGGGCATCGCGGACAAGGCAGAAATGAAAAACACGAGCCTGCGTTCGTTCGTCACCCGTAGTGGCATCTTCGGTATAGGTAATTCCAGTCCAGTTTTTTTCCTTTAGTGGGATTGTTCGAGCCTTCGCCTGTTCCTCGTATGGAACAAATTCAGGGCCATCGACGGGTCCGTACGTCCACCAGCGACCATCAACATACTTCCCATTCAGGGAGGAAGTAATCCTCTCTTCATTGGCTTCCACACAGAATAAACCGAAGCCTCCAGTCAGAAAGGATGACGGTCCAGTTATCGGTAGGTAATATGAGCCCTGTTGGGGTGGAGAGCTATCAGGGTGAGCCTCCCGGAATTCCCCTCCAAACATGTTGGCAATCCTGAAGCGGCATGGGCCGACAACATGTTCTGCTGTCGTTGTTTGTTTGAGCAAATTCGGAGGCGAGTTCTCCACAGCGGCAGTACCGATTGATGGTGTGGCCATCAAGCCTGCAATACAAAGCCTAATAATCAATTTCGTCAATCGGATAGGCGAATGCATTGGAGATCAGTTCGAATTATTAATAATAATTTTTAAGTCTTCAAGTATATTGATAATACAAAAAACCTCATTCTTCGTGAGTCGATTAATATTTCCGATCTCCATTGAGAAACAGGAAAAACCAGGAACTTCCGGGCAGACAAGAAAATATTCTGGTATCGCGCTCTTTTCACCATCCCCGAAGAGACTGTTTACGTAAGCTATGGTCCCCGCAAAATTATCCGCACGATAATTTCGTTGCCATGAGACGATGCGCGCATATCTTCCCCCCAAGTCTTCGGCCTCTATTTCTTCTTTTGCTGTTAGGTTGTTATGTTTCTTGCTGTTGGCAGTTGAATTAACTTCACCTGATTCAATATTCTCGATCGATGTAGCCTTATGGCACCCGAAACTAAGATGTCCATGGATTTTCCGACCAGCGTCATCAATCAACAAGTTAAAATCAAAAACCGATGATTTCTCAAGCTCCTTTATGTCGAAAGAATGGATTCTTGAGATGATTGATGGACCGACCTCATAACCGCAGCTATCCCTAAGTTTAGCTATCGCCTTTCTTGAATCATTGCCTGTTTGCGCCCCCGAAATTCCAAAGATCAAGGCGAGCACTGAAAAAATAAATAACCTAATCATAGATCACTTCTCCTTTCAAAAATTTCAGGAGTTAAATTTTGTGCGCCATCTTGTGCCGGAAACGGGTGGCCATCGCACAGAATCACCACTGCATTCGCGAAAGAGGTAGATCGATCAATCAAGCCATTCATGTTGGGTGGATTTTGCCCGGTTGCGCCAGGGTAATTCACTGCTGTAGCACAATTCGTAAATAACTGATTGTAGTACCAAATTTTTGGCCCATGATCTGTATTCACGGTGCGACGCTGGTTGCCCATAACGATGGCGACATCATCGGCGTAAGTGTTAGCACTGTCCACTTGAGGTCGATTGGGATTTTGCTCGGTAGGTGCTGATTTTTTTGACCAAATCCAATAGGCGCCAGCACTTTGGCTTGCGTGGAATGAATTTACTCCAAGTTCATCTCTCCACGCAATCTCTTGCACATTTGCGGGAGTTTCCGGATGGCGCCCCATGAATTTAAAATATTTATAGTAGTTATTATTTCCACCATTTAAATTTCCATTTGGATTGGTTAACTGCAAAAATCCACGACCATACCATCCAGCGTGAAGATTTGGGGTTGCCCCACCGGATTCCCTGAGATCTCGAAACCATCCTGTTTCTTGCGTAGAATTCCCAAAAAAACAAGCCTGTCTTATTGATGATGTTATTAAATATTTTCGCAATGCATTATTAAGTTCAGTGTAGTGCTTGTTAATAAAAGGCCTGTTAAGCGGTACGGTCTCGAAATAACTTTGACTTGGGAAATTATGCGACCCAGGTTTTCTGACGATTTTTGCCGGAACTAATTGATAGATCTCCCGCTTCGCCAGCCAACTACACTTCCTGAAATGCCCGATGAACGCCAGAGGGTGGAAGAACCAGAATTTCTTGCCGCCGCCCAGTGCGGTCTTCTCCAGAAACTGCAATTGCGTGTGAAACGCGATGAACTTGTCGTACCCGTTGGGGTCGATGTCCTTGCGCTTGCCAAAGAAGCCATCCGGATCCTTCAGACGCCTGTAACGCACCTCGTTGCCGGTGGCATCCCACTCGCTGGGGGCATGGCAAACAAAGCCCCTGAGCGCCTTGCGCACTGAATCGTTGCCCTGAACGTAGGCGGAAAGGATATCTTCATGCTTATACTCAGTCGCCTCGTGTTGCTGCTGTGGCGTCTCCTGGTCTTCCACATCATTGACGATCTTGCGCAGCGCATCGTAATCGCACAGACCATCTTCACTGAATGGTGTATTTCCCTCCTCGATCTTCTGCCAGCCCATGAAGAACGGGAAATCCGCATCGGACAACTTCTGCACCGCATCCTGGCTGATATCGATATAGCCCTGTTTGCCTGATTCGAACGTCACTGCCATCCATGTCGTTTGGGGCGCAACTGGAAGGGATGAATGGTCGCTCAAAATGCGGCCGAAACGCATCAACTCATAGCCATCGCTCGGGCGTGCCGGATATAAGGTGGTCGCCCGGTCATACAGCGTGTACTCGTAATTTTGAAACGGGTCTTGAACCGGCTGGTCGCCGGTCAAGCAGGTCAGCGAACCGTCCTTTTCTAGCCAGGAGCGCGTGTAGCGCTGGCCCTTGTGGAAGTACGCCTCGACATACAGATTTCCCTCCGTAAGTATTCCCGACTGCTTCTCGGGAAAATAGGCAGCATGGGCTACCTGGTCGGGTGGCGTACTGTAAAAGGTCTGCCCGGTTGGAATCACAAAGTAACTGTGCCCCCAGTAGTCTTTCGAATCCGGTGTCGCGGGGGTCTGGTTGCCCAGTTGAACGGTGTGCCCGATCTGATCGAACCACGCAGTGAAATCTTCCTCCGTCATGAAGATTTCGAAGTGCAGGTGCGGCTGACCGTGGCATTTTCCGTAGTAACCGAGGATGTCCTTTCGATATACCTTCTTATTGACGGGAGTTTGCACGCCATTGGTGTCATCCGCCAACCACTTGGCCATCGCGGATGAAGACCCGACTTCCGGCAGATTTGGTGCCCCTATCACAGGCTGGAGACTATCGACATCCAGCAAGTGCATATACAAGGAATAGAAGGTAAGGCTCCGTCCTTCCCCCGTCTCGGTCTTGTGCTTGAGCAGCACAAAGCCCGTATTGGAATTCAATGCATCGGCACCGTGATCGTCCGTTTGTCCGTCGCAAATCGCTTTTTGCGCAACCCTGTAGGCCACCACCTCCCCATCGGCAATGGCACGCACCGCCTCATTCTGATAGTTGGGCATAAGATGAACACCGCAGTGCCAGCGACGGTCAAAGGCAACCGGATAGACGCCGTGATGGGGCAATTCAAAGCCATCGACTGCGTCCATCATCGGATCGGGCTTGAGTGGATCGTCGGATGTCAGACCATTGGCGGGCAAGAACGGAGGACTGATGATCATGGTTAGTTCGACGAGATGTACTGATTGGGGACCTTCAGGCGGCTTTTCGGCAGCGACGGCACTGGCAGAGACTGATTGCCTGGACCTTCGAACTTGAAGGAAGCGGCCTTGATCTTGAAGTCGCCCGGACAGATGATTTCAACACTACCGTTCTCGATCTTCACGCAGGCGCCGCCGCTCGCCAGAACGGCCTTCTTGCTCGCGTTGATCAGCACATCCGCGTTGGCGCTGGCGATATGCACCTGCTTGTCCGCATAGAGATCCAGACCATCGGTCTGCGCCTGGATTTCGACATTGCCCTTCGCGGCCAAGATCTTGATCCCGAGTCTTGAGGCAAACAGCGACAACGCATCGCCAGCAGCAATCGCAATCTTTGCAATGGCGCTGACGTTGAAGCCCGCCTTGGTGGCAACGTTCACATCTCGCCCGGCAGCAAGCGATACCCGGTCCGGTGTCGTGATGGCCACCCCATTTGGGGCCGCCAGCATCATGACTGCCTGTTTGAGGTCGTTGAGACTATCGCGCAACCATGCGTTCTCCGCCTTCAAGTCGGCGATCTCCGCTTTGGATTGACTGGCCGCGTTCCCCAATCCCTGCGCCTGAGCCAAGATCGAGCGCATTTCGTTCATGGCCGCCACCATTTCCGTCTGCGGGGTGCTGGCTGGCTGCGTCCAAGCTGTGAACAGCAAGCCGCGTCCGCCCCGGACCGTCCCCTTCAGATTGCTGCGGAGCTCAAAGCCTTCCCCGCGCTGCTTCTTCTTGCTGTCAACCAGATGACCGAGGTTCAACTGGGTCTTGCCACCGTACTCGGTGGACAGCTTGATGCCTTCCTGGCCCTCCCAGTCCTCGAAGCGCAGCTTGTTATTGCTCTGCGTATGTATGACGTTGCGCGACAGCCACCGATCCTGATTGGTGATCAGGTCCGTGTGCTGACTGTTGTGCTGGACGTGCGCGATATACGGCTTGTTCGGGTTCCCGTCGCGAAAGGCCACGTCCACGTAGGTACCGTCGATCAGCGGGAAGTGAAATCCCGTCTGCTGCGCCCCCGCGAACGGCTTTGCGAGCCATAGCGGCACGCTCTCGCCGCCGTTGGGCCATTCGTCAAAGTCAAAATCGAAGCGGACGATGTACTGACCCTGCTGCGTTAGGTAGGCATACTTGTACTCCCCCGGCGAGGTGATGCGGGCACTTAGCGTGCCGGCAATACGCGGCCAGTTGGCCTCGTTCAGCGGCAAGCGGAAACGCCGGTCGGACGGAATGGCCTTGTAGGTATTGCGGTAGGCGGCGTCGCGGGCGCCCGTGTGGATGACCTCGGTGATGACGTGGCCGTTGGGCGCGTCGGGCAGCGCCAGATCCACGCGCAGGATGCACGCCGGACACAGCGCCAGCACGTTGCTCTCGCCCGCGTAAACTAGCTGTTCGGCGTACTTCGCCTCATGGCGCAACCCCGCTTCCCACTTGGCATCATCGAAGTCTAGGTGGTGCGTGCCGTAGACATAGGACTGGCCGTAAGTGGTCTTCTCCTGGCGTGCGACGTTGGCCTCGCCGGTGGGGCGCTCCCACGCCTTGTCGGGATTGAAGTCCGCCACCCGGAACGATTCGGGGATCGTCTTGGCATGGGTCTTGATTGAGAACAACGTCTCCTGGCCCGACTCCAGTCCCGCCGTCTCGCGGTACGGCACGCGCAGTTCCGGCTGGTAGAGATAGTGGTCGATGTCGTCGCCGAACACGATCATCTCGCCGAACTTCCCCGGGGTGAAATAGCAGTACAGGCCCTCCTGCTCCATCAGCAGCCGGATATAGTCCCAGTCCGAGGCACCATATTGCATGCGGAAGGCGTGCTGCGGATACGTGCGTCGCGTCTTGAAGACGAACTGATGGCCCTTGAGGTCATGGCGGCGCAAGATTGCCTCGATGATCTGCGGCGCGGTCTGCTGCTGGTAGATACGGCTGGCACGTGTGAGCTTGAGGCGTGCAACCAGCGGCTCGACTACGATCTCGTAGCCGCAAAAGTCGCGGGTCTGTCGGGTTTCGCTGAAGTGCGTGATACAGCCGGCGAACTTGCGCGGCTCGCTGCCATCGGCGGGGTCAATCAGGAAAGTGGCGTCGCGGTTGAGGTAGTCGGCTCGGTCGAGTACCAGCGGGTGCGTGAACTGGATGGTGACAGTGTAGGGCTCGCCCATCCGCTCCACCGCCTCAAAGGACACCACCGACAGCACGGCGGCACTTGCGGTCCCTGGTACTTCGATGTGATACGCTTGGCGCCCCGTGGTCAGCACGTTAAGCGCCTGAGCACCGATTGCCTTGAATTCAGCAAAACCCTCTGCCATCGTTGTTCACTCCGTTTCGCCAGACCGTTAGGCTTGGTGCTTCGTGCCAGGTTGGACATTCGCGGTCGCAGTCAGTCAATGACCGGCTATCTTGCGAGGCTATCGTTGTGCCCGCAATCACGATGTATCAATACGTGTGGAATGCTACGAAAAGGGCGTCTGGCGGTAAATCAGACGATTCCTGAAATGCGCGATGAAATTCAGGAATCGGAATTAAAAGAAATTGAATTCATGCCGGGATGCCCAATGGTAAGGACATGCGCGTCGAATGAGTGCATAGGGAATGCCGCCACACGTTGCAGTTTTTCACAATGCGTGGGGTGCAAACGACAGTCGCTCAGTGCGCCCGGCACTCGCACAGGTAGCCCAGCACGTCCCAGGGCTCGACGTTGACGGAGTCGCCTTCGAGCGTAACCTGGATGCAGGCGCACATCGCGTCGGCGTAACCGATGCGGTACGGTCACACACCATCAATCAGATAGAGGGAAGGCGCCACGCGATGTGTTCCATCGGGCAGGTGCGGTATTGGCGTTCAGTCAGGTTCTTCATCGGGTAGGCTCCCGACTTGTCTACAAACCGTGGGACAATTTTTCGACACTGCGTTTTACAGCGG
The DNA here is from genome assembly GCF_000395345.1 of Cupriavidus sp. WS. Taxonomy (NCBI): domain Bacteria; kingdom Pseudomonadati; phylum Pseudomonadota; class Betaproteobacteria; order Burkholderiales; family Burkholderiaceae; genus Cupriavidus; species Cupriavidus sp. WS. Next base: position 13,937 of record NZ_AQPL01000094.1, read on the forward strand.
TTGCAATGACGTTCACTATAAATCCATATAAATCAATAAATTACAGTGCCTGCAACCCTGATAGTAGGCCAAATTTGCGGGCTACTCTCTCCCGCAAGCGGGAGAGAGTAGCAAACCCTCGTCACCGGAAAACTCGTCAGCGACCCGCGGCCGGCATTTGCCGGCCGTTCTGCTTTCCGGGCGGGACGCCGCCTTACACCGACGGGTTCTTCGACAGCGGCGGATTGCGCGCGAAGTAGTTGCGGATGCCGCGCAGGATGGCGTTGGCCAGTTGCTCCTGGTGGGCTTCGTCGTTGAGCTTGCGCTCTTCCTCCGGGTTGCTGATGAAGGCGGTCTCGACCAGGATCGAGGGGATGTCCGGCGCCTTCAGCACGGCGAAGCCGGCCTGCTCCACGCTGCCCTTGTGCAGGCGGTTGATGCCGCCGATCTCCGACAGCACGGCCTTGCCGACCTGCAGGCTGTCGTTGATCTGCGCGGTGGTCGACAGGTCCAGCAGCACGCGCGCGACCTGGGCGTCCTTGTTGCCCATGTTGGCGCCGCCGATCAGGTCGGAGGCGTTTTCCTTGTTGGCCATCCAGCGCGCGGCGCTGCTCGAGGCGCCGCGCTCGGACAGCGCGAACACCGAAGCACCCTTGGCCTCCGGCGACAGGAAGGCATCGGCGTGGATCGACACGAACAGGTCGGCCTGCACGCGGCGCGCCTTCTGCACGCGCACGTTGAGCGGCACGAAGAAGTCGGCGTCGCGCGTCATCATGGCGCGCATGTTGGGCTGCGCGTCGATCTTGGCGCGCAGGCGGTGGGCGATCTGCAGCACCACGTCCTTCTCGCGCGAGCCGGCCGCGCCGGTGGCGCCCGGGTCCTCGCCGCCGTGGCCCGGGTCGATGGCCACCGTCAGCAGGCGGCGCATCTTGAACGGGCGGTCGACGGGCGGATTGTTGGCGGGCAGCGCCGGCGGCGCGCTGTTCTGCGCCAGCGGCGGCGCGGACTGGGCGGACGGCGCTGCCTGGGGCGCGGGCGGCCGGGGCCGGATCGCGGCCATCGGCGGCATGGCCGGCACCGGGTTGGCGCCCTTGTCCTCGAACCGGCGCACCAGCGCGCCGATGGCGTCTTCCTCGCCGGTGGCGGGCGCGCCGGAGACGGTGTCGGCGCGGTCCGCGCCGGCCGGCGGCTGCGCCGCGGCGAAGCGGCGCTGCTTGTCCTCGGTGTCGCGCACCAGCTTCCACAGCGGGTCGGGCGGGTTGACCGGGTAGAGGTCGAACACCAGGCGGTTGCGGTAGTTGCCGATCGGCGCCAGCGTGAACACCTGCGGCGAGACGTCTTCCTTCAGGTCGAACACCAGCCGCACCACGCGCGGCCGGTTCTGGCCCACGCGCACGGTCTGGATGTACGGGTCGTTGGAGGTGATCTTGGCCACCAGCTCGCGCAGCGTGGGCGACAGGTCGAGGCCGTCGATGTCCACCACGAGGCGGTCGGGGCCGTGCACCATCTGGTGCACCGCGGCCAGCGGCGCGTCGGACTCGATGGTGACGCGGGTGTATTCCTCGGCGGGCCAGACCCGCACGGCGACGATGCCGGCACCGAAGGCGATCTGCGGTCCCGCCAGCGTCAGCACCACGGTGCCGGCGCCGGCCTTGAGGCACTGCGCCAGCCATTTGCGGCGGGCCAGCAGCAGTTCATCGGGGCGGTCGGTGGCGAGTCGCTTGATCAGCATGCGCAAAGCAGGGTAAGTCCAGTCTGAGTATAGGCACGAAGCGTGACCGTCCGGTGCTCCGCGGCATCGTCGGCGTCGCCCGTGTCCGATTGGAGCAACAGATGAAGGTCCGGTTCCCCGAGCAGGCGGCCGGCCTTCTCCGGCCATTCGACCAGGTTGAGGGCGGGTTCGGCAAAGCAGTCGCGGAAACCGGCATCGGCCCATTCCTCCGGGTCGGCGAAGCGGTACAGGTCGAAGTGGTAGACGGTCAGCGGCGAGCCGTCGGCGCGCGCGACCTGGTACGGCTCGCACAGCGTGTAGGTCGGGCTGCGGACCTTGCCCGGGTGGCCGAGCGCGCGCAGGATCGCGCGCGACAGCGTGGTCTTGCCCGCGCCGAGATCGCCCGAGAGCTGCACGTGCACGGTTTGCGGCGGCAGCACGCGCACGGCGCCGGCCAGCGCCGCGCCGAGCCGCGCGGTGGCGGCTTCGTCGGGCAGGGTCAGGGTGCGTTCTTCGAGCAGGGGCATTGCGTACAATTCGGGAATGATCGACCGAGCCACCGGCGCGCCCGCCACCTCACCCCTTCCTGCCAGCGGCGGCGCCGGCCTGGCTACGCTGGTGCGCTCGATCCGGGCGTGGGGCGCGGAGCTGGGCTTCGACGCGGTCAGCATCGCCGACGTGGACCTGAGCCGGGCGGAAGCGGGGTTGATGGCGTGGCTGGCGCAGGGCTACCACGGCGACATGGATTATATGGCGAACCACGGCCCGCGGCGCGCCCGCCCCGCGGAACTGGTGCCCGGCACCGTGCGCGCGATCGTGGCCCGCATGCCCTACCTGCCGGCCGCCGGCGCCGACGACTGGCGCGCGCGCGAGCTGGCCCGGCTCGACGACCCCGCCACCGCGGTGGTCTCGCTCTATGCACGCGGACGCGACTATCACAAGGTGCTGCGCAGCCGCCTGCAGCAGCTGGCCAGCCGCATCGAGGCCGCCATCGGCCCGTTCGGCTACCGCGTGTTTACCGATTCGGCGCCGGTGATGGAGGTCGCGCTGGCCACGCAGGGCGGCCTGGGCTGGCGCGGCAAGCACACGCTGCTGCTCGACCGCGAGGGCGGCTCGATGTTCTTCCTCGGCGAGATCCTGGTCGACGTGCCGTTCCCGGCCGACCCGCCGGCCGAAGCCCATTGCGGCAACTGCCGCCGCTGCATCGACATCTGCCCCACGCAGGCCATCCTCGCGCCCTACCGGCTCGACGCGCGCCGCTGCATTTCCTACCTGACCATCGAGCACAAGGGCGCCATCCCCGAGCCGCTGCGCGCGCCGCTGGGCAACCGCGTGTACGGCTGCGACGACTGCCAGCTCGCGTGCCCGTGGAACAAGTTCGCCCACCGCGCCACGCTGCCGGACTTCGACGTGCGCAACGGCTTCGACGCGCCCGACATGGCGGCGCTGTTCGGCTGGACCGAGGCGGAATTCAGCCAGCGCCTGGAAGGCAGCCCGATCCGCCGCATCGGCCACGAGCGCTGGCTGCGCAATCTCGCGGTGGGGCTCGGCAACGGCCTGCGCGCGGCCTGCGAGCGCGGCGACGCGGCGCTGGCCGCGCGCATCCGCGCCGCGCTCGGCGCGCGCCAGGCCACGGCCAGCCCGCTGGTGCGCGAGCACATCGACTGGGCGCTGGCGCAGGAAGTGGGCGCCGCGGCGCCGGCCTGCGCCGCGGACTGAAACCCGCTTGAGCATGCCGGATCGGACCGAAGCCGCCGGCGGGCCGCGC
>NZ_AQPL01000095.1:0-12349 GCF_000395345.1 Cupriavidus sp. WS
GCGCCGTCCACGCTAGCCGCGCGCGCTAGCTGACCACGGCCAGCCAGAACGGCGTGGTGACGATGGCCACCACGGTCATGACCGAGATGGTGGCCGCCACCATCGGCCCGTTGCCGCCCATGCGCACGGCCAGGATGTAGGTGCTCGAGGCGGTCGGCAGCGAGGCGTACAGCACCACGATCTGCGCCTGCAGCTCGGTCAGCGGCAGCAGCCGCGCCAGCAGCCACGCGAAGCACGGCATCGCCACCAGCTTGACCCCGCTCCACCACGCCATCGGCCCGGCCGCGCCGGTGGCGCCGCTCATCTGCAGGCCGGCGCCCACGGTCATCAGCCCCAGCGCGGTCGAGGCCGAGCCGAGCCGGTTCAGCGTCATCGCCAGCACCTCGGGCGGATGCAGGCCGAGCAGGTTGGTCAGCAGGCCGCCCGCGGTGGCCAGAATCAGCGGGTTGCGCGCCAGCTCGCGCCACACGCGCGCGTCGCCGTGGCGCGCCAGCGCCCACACCGCCACCACGTTGCACAGCGGCACCGTGCAGCCGACGATCACCGCCATCATGGCGAGGCCCTCGCCGCCGCCCAGGCGCGCGGCCAGCGCCAGCGCGATGTAGGAATTGAAGCGGAAGGCGGTCTGCAGGCCGGAGGCGAAATCGACCGGCACGGGCCGCAGCACCCACTTGACGGCGTAGCCGCCGGCCATGCCGAACGCGGTGGTCGCCAGGGCCAGGCCGAGCATGGCCGAGGTGGAGGAGAAATCGAACTTCGCGCTGTTGGTGGATTGCAGCAGCAGCGCCGGGAACAGGACGAAATACACCAGGCGCTCGACGCCGGCCCAGAACGCGCGGTCGAACGGCGTATAGCGCACCAGCAGCCAGCCGATCAGGATCAGGCTGAAATCCGGCACCAACAGCAAGGCAAAAGACATTGTCTCGTTTGTTTTAACTGCTTTCTTTGTTTTATTTGTCTTATCTGCGGAAACTGCCTCGCGTAGCGCAATTTCGGCAAAGTGCAACAAAGTGCGGACTAGGGCCGATACCGATAGGTATTGTTGCAGAAATCCCTCAATATGACACGTTCCGTCGTTCCGCCTGTCCTTCATGCTGCCCCGTCGTACCCCGTCCGCGCGCGCGCCGTTGCCGCGCCGCGCCTGCCAGCTGGCGCTCATCGCGAGCGCGGCCGCGGCCCTGTCCCTGCCTGGCGGGCACGCCCGCGCCGGCGAGATCGAGGGCATGCGCATCGACGACGCGACCCGGGTCGGCGGCAAGGAGCTGCAGCTCAACGGCATGGGCCTGCGCTCGGTGTTCGTCATCAAGGGCTACGTGGCCGCGCTCTACCTGCCCGAGAAAGCCCGCAACGCCACCGTGGTGCTGGGCGCGCCGGGCCCCAAGCGCCTGCAGATCCGGCCGCTGCGCGAGGTCGGCGCGGACAGCTTCATCAAGGCGCTGGACGAGGGCATCCGCGAGAACCACAGCGAGATGCAGGTGCGGCGGCTGTCCGAGCGCCTGCTGCTGCTGCACCGGACGATGGAACAGATGGGCACGGCCCGCAAGGGCGACGTGATCGATTTCGACTTCTCGCCCGACGGCGGCACCGTGGTGGCCATCAACGGCACCCCGCGCGGCAAGCCGATCCCGGGCGAGGATTTCTACCAGGCGGTGCTGCGCATCTTCCTGGGCGACCATCCGGTCGACCGGGACCTCAAGCGCGGCCTCCTGGGCGGCTGACCGGCGAGACGCGGGCCGCAGCGCACGGCCCCGCCCGCCAGAACTCACGCCGCCGGCCTCGCCGCGCCCGCCACCGCGGGCGCCTGGCCGGCGTTCTTCACCTTGGGCGGACATCCCCGCCCGGTCTTTGATGGGAGACACGATCTCATGCACAAGAGCAAGATTGCACTGGCCCTCGGCCTGGCCGCCGCCGCGTCGGTCGCGCAGGCGCAAAGCTTTCCGACCAAGCCGATCCGGCTGATCATCCCGTTCGCCCCGGGCGGCACCACCGACATCGTCGGGCGCGGCGCGGCCGACCAGATGAGCCGCATCCTGGGCCAGCCCGTGGTGGTGGAAAACCGCGCCGGCGGGGGCGGCTCGATCGGCGCCGACGCCATCGCCAAGGCCGCGCCCGACGGCTACACCATCGGCATCTCCACGGTGTCGACGATGGCGGTCAACCCCGCCTGCAACCCCAAGCTGTCCTACGACCCGATCAAGGACTTCAAGCCCATCACCAATCTGGCCAACGTGGCCAACGTGATCGCGGTCAACCCGAACTTCCCGGCCAAGAACTACCAGGAATTCCTCGCGGTGCTCAAGGCCAACCCGGGCAAGTACTCGTTCGCCACGTCCGGCACCTGCGCGTTCGGCCACATGCTGGGCGAGCAGTTCAAGGTCTCGACCAAGACCTTCATGGTCCATATCCCGTACCGCGGCGCGGGCCCCGCGCTGAACGACGTGCTGGCCGGCCAGGTGCCGATCATGGTGGACAACCTGCCGTCGTCGATGCCCTACATCAAGGCCGGCAAGCTGCGCGCGATCGTGGTGGCGTGGAACAAGCGCCTGGATTCGCTGCCCGACGTGCCGACCTTCGGCGAGATGGGCCTGAAGGAGCCGAACGACCCGGCGTGGTACGGCCTGGTGGCGCCGGCCGGCACGCCCGACGACGTCATCAAGAAGCTCAACGAGGCCGCCGTCAAGGCCCTGCAGGACAAGGACTTCCAGCAGCGCCTGCGCACCGCCGGCGCCGAGCCGTCGGGCAACTCGCCGGCGCAGCACGCGGCGGAGATCAAGAAGGAGTTCGACAAGATGAAGAACCTGGTCAAGGTGCAGAACATCAAGCTCGAGCAGTAAGCGCGGGGCGGAACTGCGCCGCCGAAGGTTTGCTCCCCTTTCCCATGAAATGGGAAAGGGGGAGAACACCGGCGGCAAGCCAGCCTCGCCGGCAATCGGCAATCAGGAAGGCCTCCCGCGGGAGGCCTTTTTCGATCGCCGCGCCGCCATGCACTAGAATCCGGATTTACCGGCCCGGCCGTTGCGCCGGCCTTTCGCGCCAACCGCTGCCCGTTTCCCGCACTCCGCCCGCCATGCATTCCCGCTTCGACGCCATCCTCCCCGCGCCCTTCGGCAAGGTCGGCGTGCGCACCGGGGGCGACATGATCCGCGAGATCGTCTACCTGCCCGGCAGCGTGCCGCCCGTCGCGCCCGCCAGCGCGGTGGCGCGGCGGCTGGCGCGGCAGCTCGAGGCCTATTACGCCGATCCCGACGCGCCGCTGGACGTGCCGCTGGCGCCGGCCGGCACCGATTTCCAGCGCCGCGTGTGGCGCGCCATCGCCGCCGTGCCGCGCGGCAAGGTCACCACCTACGGCGCGATGGCGCGCGAGATCGCCAGCGTGCCGCGCGCGGTCGGGCAGGCCTGCGGCTCCAACGCGTTTCCGCTGGTGATCCCGTGCCACCGCGTGGTGAGCGCGGGCGGCCTGGGCGGCTTCGCCCATCACAGCGAGGACGGTTTCCTGCTCGACACCAAGCGCTGGCTGCTGCGCCACGAAGGCGTGATGCTGATATGAGCCGCGCCGCAGCCACAGCCGCCCTCCCCGACCCCGACGCGGCGCCCGACAGCGCCGCGCTGCTGGCCGACCTGGACCTGGTCGGCCGCTTCTGCGACGCGCTGTGGCTCGAGGACGGCCTCTCGCAGAACACCATCGACGCCTACCGGCGCGACCTCACGCTGCTCGTGCGCTGGCTGCACGCCGATGCCCCGCGCGCGCTACTCGAGGTCGACGACGCCGCCCTCAACGGCTACTTCGCCGCGCGCCACCCCGAGACGCGCGCGTCGTCGGCCAACCGGCGGCTCACGGTGTTCAAGCGCTTCTTCCAGTGGGCGCTGCGCGAGCGCATGATCACCGCCGACCCCTGCCTGCTGCTGCGCCCGGCCAAGCAGCCGCCGCGCTTTCCCAAGACGCTGAGCGAGGCGCAGGTCGAGGCCCTGCTCGCCGCGCCCGACACCGCCACCGCGCTGGGCCTGCGCGACCGCACCATGCTGGAGCTGATGTACGCCAGCGGCCTGCGCGTGTCCGAGCTCACGCAGATGAAGACCATCGAGATCGGCCTCAACGAGGGCGTGGCGCGCGTGGTCGGCGGCAAGGGCAACAAGGAGCGGCTGGTGCCGTTCGGCGCGGAAGCCGGCGACTGGCTGCGCCGCTACCTCGCGCAGGGCCGCCCCGCGCTGCTCGGCGAGCGCGCCTGCGACGCGCTGTTCGTCACCCAGCGCGGCGAGGGCATGACGCGCCAGGCCTTCTGGCACCTGATCAAGCGCCACGCGCGCGAGGGCGGCATCCACGCCCCGCTGTCGCCGCACACGCTGCGGCATGCCTTCGCCACGCACCTGCTCAACCACGGCGCCGACCTGCGCGTGGTGCAGCTGCTGCTCGGGCACGCCGACATCTCCACCACGCAGATCTACACCCACGTGGCGCGCGAGCGCCTGCGCGAACTGCACCAGCACCACCATCCGCGCGGCTGAGCGCCCCGCCGCGCGCACCCATCACAGCAGCATTCATCATGAGCAAGCCCAGACACGTTTCCGAAACCCCGGCCACCCAGTTCCTCAAGCAGCACGGCGTGGCCTACGGCGAGCATGCCTACGAGTACGTCGAGCACGGCGGCACCGGCGAATCGGCCCGCCAGCTCGGCGTGCCCGAGCATGCCGTGGTCAAGACGCTGGTGATGGAAGACGAGAAGGCGCAGCCGCTGATCGTGCTGATGCACGGCGACTGCTCGGTTTCCACCAAGAACCTCGCGCGCCAGACCGGCCGCAAGAGCGTGCAGCCGTGCAAGCCCGAGGTCGCGCAGCGCCACAGCGGCTACATGGTCGGCGGCACCTCGCCGTTCGGCACGCGCAAGCGCATGCCGGTCTACGTGGAGGCGAGCGTGCTGGCGCTGGACACGATCTACATCAACGGCGGCCGGCGCGGCTACCTGGTGAGCATCGCGCCGGGCGTGCTGCCCGGGCTGGTCGGCGCCGTGGCGGTGGAGTGCGCGCTGCCCGACTGAGCGGCGCCCGCGCGCGCCGTCCCGCAAGAACGGCGGCGCGGTATTGGGGAAGTCACGGGGAAATCGCGGCGCAGCCGCGGCACTGCGCCGGGCTGGCCCGCGCTACAATCCGGCCAGCCTCAAATTCCCGTTCCCCACATGGCCAACCTGATTCTCGCTATCCTCGCCTACCTGATCGGTTCCCTCTCCTTCGCCGTCGTGGTCAGCAAGGCGATGGGCCTGCCCGATCCGCACACCTACGGCTCCGGCAACCCCGGCGCCACCAACGTCCTGCGCAGCGGCAACAAGAAGGCGGCGGTGCTGACGCTGATCGGCGACGGCCTCAAGGGCTGGCTGGCGGTCTGGCTGGCGCGGCATTTCGGCCCGGCCTACGGCATCGGCGACAGCGGCGTGGCACTGGCGGCGGTGGCGGTGTTCCTCGGCCACCTGTTCCCGGTGTTCTTCGGTTTCGCCGGCGGCAAGGGCGTGGCGACCGCGGCCGGCATCCTGTTCGCCATCGACCCGCTGCTGGGCCTGGGCACGCTGGCCACGTGGCTCATCATGGCCTTCTTCTTCCGCTACTCGTCGCTGGCCGCGCTGGTGGCGGCGGTGTTCGCGCCATTCTTCTACGTGCTGATGTCGGGGGTGGACGTGATCGCCGGCGCGGTGTTCGTCATCAGCGTGATGCTGGTGGTGCGGCACCGGGCGAACATCGGCAACCTGCTGGCCGGCAAGGAAAGCCGGATCGGTGAAAAGAAGAAGGCGGGCTGAAGGTCTGCGCCGGGAGCGGCGCGGCCCGCTTCCGCGCGCTACACGCCCGACGGGGCCTGAGCGCCCTGCCGCATCGCATCCGTGATGCTCGAAGTCGTCTCCCGCACGTGAGCGCGCATCAATGCCTCCATGACGGCGGGGTCGCCGTCCCTCAGCGCCTGCATCAATTCCTCGTGGACGGACTGGATGCTGTCCAGCGAAGGCGAGTTCTCCAGCCAGATGCGCATCAGCGGCTCCACCACCGAATGCAGTGAGGATATCTGGCGCATCAGCCTGGGCGCGTCGCTGATGGAACACAGCCGTTCGTGGAACTGCCGATGCACGGTGATCCAGTCCGAGAGGCTGGGCTGACAGCTTTCCATCCGCACGAGCAGCTGTTCCAGATCCTGGATATCCGCCTCCGTGGCCCGCTCGGCCGCCATCGCCGCGGCCAGCCCCTCCAGCACCGCGCGCATCTCGAAGACCTCGCTGACCTCCTTCTCGGTCAGGCCCCGGACCACGACACCGCGGTTCGGCCGGATGACAAGCAGGCCCTCGCCCGCCAGCCGGCTGAACGCCTCGCGGACCGGCATGCGGCTCATGCCGATGGCAGCCGCGATTTCCTCGGGAACGAGGCGATCGCCGGGCCGCATCTCCCCCATCCGGATCCCGTGGAGGATGTGTTGGTACGCCTCTTCCTGCGCGCTTGCGGGGCGAGGCTCGAACGGTGACTGACGCATTCTGTGTCCTGATGTTTGGGGAGCAATTATAGAGAGCGCGCTCCCCCGCGCATGTTCGTGACACGAACATGCGCGGGCGCGGCACATCCGCGCCATCCCGATGTGCGCTTCCGGTGCAGCGCAGACGCCGGAATCGTTGCCCGCGACACGCAAATGGCACTGCAAGGGTGCGCGCGGGCCCCACCCTCCCAGGCACAACTCTTGCTCCATTATATTTCGCCATCTGGAATTGGATACACGTATTCGTGTATACGCGGATTCAAAATCCGGGGCGCCTGCGTATCATTGGCTTCTCGCGCCCCGGGCAGACGGCTCCAGGACGGAGGCAACCCCTCCGCTGCCAAGACGACCTTTCTACGGAGTGATGATGAGTCTCTTTCGACGAATCTGCTGTGGATTCACCCTGCTGGCTCTCGGGACCACCGCCCTTGCGCAAACCAGCTCCTGGCCGGCCAGGCCGGTACGCCTCGTGGTTCCGTTCCCGGCCGGAGGCGGCGTCGACATCGTGAGCCGCTACCTGGGCGAGAAGCTGTCGGCCGAGCTCAACCAGTCGTTTGTCGTCGAGAACCGCCCCGGCGCGGCGACGCTGATCGCGTCCGAGGCCGTGTCGAATGCCACGCCCGACGGCTATACGCTGCTGGTGGCCACCACGTCGTCGCTCGTATCGAATCGCTTTCAGTACAAGAAGCTGCGCTACGACCCGGATGCGTTCGAGCTGGTGTCGCTGGTCTCGTATCAGCCGCTGGTCCTGCTGGCGAACCAGACGCTCCCGCTCAAGAACGTCAAGGGACTGATCGGCCAGGCGAAGCAACACCCCGACGCGCTCAGCTATGGCTCATTCGGAACCGGGACGTTTTCCCATCTCGCCGTGGAGCTGCTCGACACCCGTGCCGGCATCAAGATGACCCATGTCCCCTACAAGGGCGCCGCCGAGGCGCTTCCGGCATTGATCGGAAACCAGGTCCAGATCTATGCGGACACGATCTCGAGCAGCATCTCGTACATCCGGAACGGCAACCTGAAACCCCTCGCCGTCACGAGCGCCGCGCGCACGGCGGCGCTGCCGGACGTTCCCACCATCGCAGAGCAGGGATTCCCCGGATTCGACATGTCGTCGTGGGCTTCCATCGTCGCGCCAAAAAATACCCCGAAGGACATCGTCGGCAAGCTGCAGGCGGCGCTGACCAAGGTCCTGAAGTCGAAGGAATACAGGGAACGCCTGTCCGAAGTGGGCCAGGAACTCCCGCCGGAAAAGATCGGCCCCGCGGCATTCGCCGAACAGATCAAGTCGGACATCCCGAAGCTGCGCGATGTCATGAAGGAGGCGGGGGTGGAGCCCATCTGACCCCGCCGGTAGCCATGCAATCCAAACGCGAGTAGAACAATGAAACAGGCAACGAATCTCTCATCGGCGGATATCGCCAATCAACTGCATCCCTACACGAACCTGGGGGTGCACGAAACGACTGGCCCCATGATCATCACGCGCGGCGAAGGCGTGTATGTGTACGACGACAAGGGAAACCGCTATCTGGAGGGGCTTGCCGGCCTGTTCTGCGCGTCGCTCGGTTTCAGCAATGACCGCCTGGCGGATGCGGCGGACAGGCAGATGCGCAAGCTGCCCTTCTATCACGCATTCGGGCACAAGGCGTCCGAGCCGTCCATCCGCCTCGCCGAGCGGCTGATCGGGATGGCCCCGGCACCGATGTCGAAAGTCTTCTTCGCCAACTCCGGCTCGGAAGCCAACGACACCGCGATCAAGCTCGCGTGGTACTACAACAATGCGCTGGGCCGGCCCGACAAGAAGAAGATCATCTCGCGGAAGCGGGCATACCACGGCGTCACGATCGCCTCGGCGAGCCTCACCGGATTGCCGAACAATCACCGGGATTTCGATCTGCCGATCGCCGGCATCCTGCACACCGACTGCCCGCACCACTACCGCAACGCGCTCGCCGGCGAAAGCGAGGAGGCCTTCGCGACCCGCTGCGCCGACTCGCTGGAGCGGCTCATTCTCGCCGAAGGCCCGCAGACCATTGCCGCCTTCTTCGCCGAGCCGATCATGGTGTCCGGCGGCGTCATCGTTCCGCCCGCGACGTACTTCGAAAAGATCCAGAAGATCCTCAGGAAGTACGACATCCTCCTTATTGCCGACGAGGTGATCTGCGGTTTCTACAGAACGGGAGAGACGTTCGGCTCGCAGCTCTACGATCTGCAGCCCGACATGATTGCCTGCGCCAAGCAGCTCTCCGCCGGCTTCCTGCCCATTTCGGCGCTGATGGTCAACGACAAGGTGTATCGGGCGATGGTCGACGAGAGCCGCAAGATCGGCACCTTTGGCCACGGCTTCACATACACGGGCCACCCGGTCGCGGCCGCGGTCGCCCTGGAGACCCTCGATATCTACGAGGACGAGCGGATTCTCGACCACGTGCGCGAAATCATCCCCCATTTCCAGGCGCGGCTGGCCGCGCTGGCCGGCCATCCGCTCGTCGGGGAAGCCCGGGGCGTCGGGCTGCTCGGGGCCGTCGAGGTGGTGGCGGACAAGCAGACCAAGGAAGCCTATCCGGTGGAAACCGGGGTCGCGGCCAAAGCCGGGACCTTCGCGCTGTCGCGCGGCGTCATCACGCGAGCGCTCGGGGACACGGTCAACATGTGCCCGCCGTTGATCATCTCCAGGAGCGAGATCGAACAGCTGTTCGACGGCATCGAAGGCGCGCTCGACGATACCTACAGCTGGGCCAGGGCCCGCCACCAGGAACCGGCCTGAAGGTGCGCCGGGTCCGCTGCCGGACCCGCGCCACGCGGAGTCGCCCGACCCTGAATCTTCGGGCGGGCGCTCAGGGCATCTTGCCGAGGATCTTTTCCATCTCGTCCGCGGAGAAGGCCGGCAGCGTCTGCGTGCGGACGTTGCCGGCCGCGCCGATCGACAGGCCGAACGCCGTCATCGTGGCTTCGTCGGGCGCGGAAAAGGTCGCCACGAGGTCATATTGCCCGAGCGTCCAGTAGATGTCTTTCATCTCGATGCCGCATGTCTTCGCCATTTCGCGGACGATTGCGGCACGCCGGGTCGTATCCTTTACGGTACGGATTCCCTGGTCGGTGAAGTTCAGTAAGGTGACAAAGGTTGCCATGATGCGTCTCCTGATCAACTGGCACGGCACGGTGCGTCGCCGAAACACATGGAGAAGCCGGGAGCCGCAATCTGCGTACCACGCGAGGCGGCACGCGGCACGCATGGCGATGGCAAGGGAAGACGGGCGCGCCGGCGCGCCGATCCGGCCAAAACTGCTTCAGGATTGATACGCCCTGCCGCGCGGACCCGCGCGGTGGAGTCGCTCAGGCCGCCTGCGCCAGCGCCGCGAACGGGAAGATCATCTCCACCCGCAGGCCGCCTTCGGCGCGGTTTTCCAGCACCAGGCGACCGCCCGACTGGCGCACCAGGCGGTCGACGATGGCCAGGCCGAGGCCCGAGTGGGCGTTGCCGCCGCGCGCCGGGTCCAGCCGCACGAATGGCAGCGTGACCTTTTCCATCGCCTCGGGCGGGATGCCGCTGCCTTCGTCCTCCACCACCATGTGCCAGCCGTCGGCCTGGCGCGAGGTGGACAGCCGCACCGGCGGCGCGCCGTAGGCGTAGGCGTTGTCGATCAGGTTGCCGACGATGCGGTCGAGCTGGGTGGCGATCATGCGAAAGCCTTCGCCGGCGGCCAGCGACAGCTCGATGGTCTTGTCCTGCTCGGCCAGCGAGGCGGCCAGCTCGGCGATGCGGCGGTCGACCGGCACCGGGCGCGCGGCCGGCTCGCCGCTCTGGGCGAAGGTGAGGAACTGCTCGACGATGGCGGACATCGACTCCACGTCGCGCGTCACGCCGGCGGCCGACTTGGGATCGGCCAGCATCTCGGCGCGCAGGCGCAGCCGCGCCAGCGGCGTCTTCAGGTCGTGGGCGATGCCGGCCAGCATGGTGTTGCGCTCCTGGTCGATGCGCGTGAGGTCGGCCATCATGCGGTTGAAGCGCTCGATCAACTGGCGCAGCTCGTGCGGGCCGCGCTCGCGCAGCGGCTCCACCGCGTGCTGGCGCGAGAGCTGCTCGGCCGCGGCGGCCATGTCGCGCACCGGGCGCTGGATCTGCCAGGCGATCAGCAGCGCCACCGCCATCGCCACGCCCACCACCAGGATCACGCCCGGCAGCAGCCGGTTGTCGGGCGGCGGGTTGACCACCCACAGCACCGGCATGGCGATCCAGTCCTCGCGATGCGGCAGCTTGACCCAGATGCGCGAGGTCTCTTCTTCCTCCAGCCGCACCTGGCTGCCGGCCGGCAGGCGCTGGGCGAACTGGTCGACCAGGCGGCGCGCGCGGCCCTTGGCGGTCACGGTGTGTTCGACCGCGCTGGCCTCGCTGGCCACCTCGACCAGGCTCGGCAGCGGCGCCGGCGGCTTGGCCGCCAGCGCGCGCTGGATGCTGTCGAACTGGAACAGCATCTGCTCGACCGAATAGTCCACCTGCTGCTGGCGGCGGTCCATGCGCAGGATCGCCAGCCACGAGAAGTGGCTCAGCACCAGCACCGCGGCAATCAGCAGCGCGATGCGGCCGAACAGCGTGTCGATGCGCAGTTTCATTGCGGTATGTCGTCGGCTTCGTCGGGCACGAAGGTGTAGCCGCGCCCGCGCACGGTCTGGATGTAGCGGGGCCGCTGCGCGTCTTCGTCGAGCAGGCGCCGCAGGCGCCATATCTGCACGTCGATGCCGCGGTCGCTGATGCCGCTCGCGGAACCGTACATCAGCTCCACGATGCGCTCGCGCGAGAGCACTTCGAGCGGATGCGTGAGCAGCAGCTTGAGCAGCGCGAATTCGGTGTCGCTGATCGGCACCGCGTCGCCCGCGCGCACCAGCGAGCGCTGGCGGAAATTCACGCGGAACGGCCCGAACGCGAGCCCTTCGCGGTCTTCCGGCGCGGCCGCCGGGCGCGCCAGCTTGCGCCGCAGCACGGCGTTGATGCGGGCCAGCAGCTCGCGCGGCGAGAACGGCTTGCCGAGGTAGTCGTCTGCGCCGATCTCCAGGCCCACGATGCGGTCGATCTCGTCGCTGCGCGCGGTCAGCAGGATGACCGGGATGTCGTCATTCTTGGCGCGCAGGTTGCGCAGCGCGGTGAGGCCGTCCACCTTCGGCATCATCAGGTCCAGCACGATCAGCGCCGGGCGCTCTCGCTCCAGGCGCGCATGCAGGCCTTCGCCGTCGTGCAGGACGGAGACCGCAAAGCCTTGCTGGCTCAGGTATTCGCGCAGCAGGTCGCGGAGTTCTGGATCGTCGTCGACGACCAGGATCTGGGTGGGCTGATTGGCTCGCATAGGCAGATGATAGCTAGGCTGGGCGCGGCAATCCGGGCGAATTGTTTCAGGGCATTACACCCGGGCCACTGGTAATGAACTGTAAGAATGGGCGTCGGCGGTGAAACATCCGCGCCGCCAGGGCGCATTATGCTTCGCTTATGTTTGCTGCCCCCGGCGCCGCCGGAGAGCGCGGCACCGATCCGAAGCTGCCCGGCACGATGTGCCGTCGCGTGCTGCCCGCGGCTCGCGCGGATGGCATTACGGCATACTTCTGCCTCTCCCACCCCGAAAACCCGATTTACGCGTTTTGTCGCGTCGCATCCCAGGAACCGGTCATGGCCAACCCCGAAGAAAACCAACAGGCTAAACAGCCAACGTCCGGCAAGGCGGCCTCGCACCGCCCCAGACTGATCGCCGCCGCGCTGGCCGTGCTGCTGGCGGGCGGTGGATGGTACTGGTACCACCATCGTAGCGCGGCCGCGCCGGACGCGCAGGGCGCCGCGGCCGGCGCCGGCGCGCG
>NZ_AQPL01000096.1:0-23354 GCF_000395345.1 Cupriavidus sp. WS
CCCCTTCCCCACCCCTTCCCCGCCCCGCTAGCCCGCGGCGTCCAGCGCCTGCGTCAGGGCAGGCAAGACGTCAAACAGATCGCCCACCAGGCCGATGTCGGCCACCTGGAAGATGGGCGCGTCGGCATCCTTGTTGATGGCCACGATGGTCTTCGAATCCTTCATGCCGGCGAGGTGCTGAATCGCGCCTGAGATGCCGACGGCAATGTACAGGTCCGCGGCGACGACCTTCCCGGTCTGCCCCACCTGCGCGTCGCTGGGCGCGAAGCCGGCATCGACCGCCGCGCGCGAAGCGCCTATCGCCGCGTTGAGCTTGTCCGCGAGGGACTCCAGCAGCCGGAAGTTCTCCCTGGAGGCCATGCCGCGTCCCCCGGACACCACGACCGAGGCCGTGGTGAGTTCCGGACGGCCGCTCGTCGTCGCGGTGCCGCGGATGAACTTCGCGAGTCCCGGGCCTTCGTTCCACGACAGCGGGACGATCTCGGCGGCGACGTCGGACTGGCCCGCCGGGGCGAATCTGGTGGCGCGGACGGTGACGACCTTTTTCGCGTCGGCCGAGCGCACCACGGCGTTGGCATTGCCCGCGTAGACCGGGCGCTCGAACGTATCGGGAGAGACGACCGCGCTGATCTCCGAAATCTGCGAGACGTCGAGCAGCGCGGCCGCCCTGGGAAGGACATTCTTGCCGGCGCTGGTCGCGGCGGCGACGATGTAGTCGTAATCGGCGGCAAGCGTCACGAGCAGCGGCGCCACGTCCTCGGGAAGCTGGTTCGCCAGCGACGGCGCCTGCGCCTGGAGGACGCGCCGAACGCCCTGGAGATGCGCCGCCTGCCCGGCCGCCGCGCGGCAGTCCGCGCCGCAGACCAGGATATCGACGTCGGCGCTCATCTGCCGCGCGGCAGTGACGGCGTTGCGCGCGGCGGGATTCAGTCCTCCCGCGCCGGTCTCGGCAAAGACGAGTGCGGCCATCATGCGTCCTCCAGAACGGCGCTGATTTCACTGACCAGTTCGGCAACGCCGCGGACTTTCCGTCCGGCCTTGCGTTCTTCCGGCGGGCGCACTTCCAGGACGGACAGGCGCGGCGCCACGTCGACACCGAGGCTGTCCGGCGTCACGGACGCGATCTCTTTCTTCCTGGCCTTCATGATGCTCGGCAGCGACGCATGCCTGGGATCGTTGAGGCGCAGGTCCACGGAGACCACCGCCGGCAACGCCAGTTCGAGTTCCTCGGTGCCCGCGTCGACCTCTCGCGTGACCTGCAGGACATCCCCGGCAAGGCGCAATGCCGAGGCCGACGTGCCTTGAGGCCATCCCAGCAGCCCGGCCGCCATCTGCGCGGTCTGGTTGCAGTCGTCGTCGATGGCCTGCTTCCCCAGGAGCACGAGCCGCGGCGCTTCCCGCGCTACCAGGGCCGCGATCACCTTCGCCACGGCCAGCGGTTCCGTGGCCTGGTCCGTCTGCACCAGGATTCCGCGATCCGCGCCCATCGCCAGGGCCGTGCGTATCGTCTCGGCCGCGCGGTCGGGGCCCACGGAGAAGACGATGACCTCGGCGGCGGCGCCGGCCTCCTTGAGGCGCACGGCCTGCTCCACGGCCACTTCGTCAAACGGGTTGATGGACATCTTGACGTTGTCGGTGTCCACGCCGGAGCGGTCGGACCTGACACGGACGTTCACGTTGAAGTCCACCACCCTCTTCACGCCAACCAGGACTTTCATCTGTTGCACCGTCATACGTGGAATACGTTGAGTAGGTTGAGTACGTGGATCGAGGCTGTTCCCTAGCACTTGATGCGCAGGTTCCTGGGGTCGTAGAAGGGCGACAGGCTCGCCTGTGCGGGGATGCGCTGCCACGCCACTTCGATCTCGAAGGTGTTCCGCGCGAGCCAGTCCGCGGTGACGCCGTCGGGGTTCGTCACATACCCCATGCCCAGCGAGGCGCCGAGGCGGTGTCCGAACATGCCGGAGGTAATCGAGCCGACGATCCTGCCATCGCACCAGATCGGTTCTTCGTGATGGAGAAGCTTGCCCGGGTCCGCCAGCTGGAACTGGACCAGCCGCCTCTTGAGCGGACCGGCCGCCCTGGCCTGCCGCAGGGCGTCGTCGCCAATGAAGCCGCCCGGCTTTTCCCATGCCACGCAGAAGCCGAGACCCGCTTCGAGCGGGTTGTCCTCGATGGTGAGGTCATGCCCCCAATGCCGGTAGCCCTTCTCCGTGCGGCAGCTGTTCATGGCGTGGTAGCCGGCCAGGGTGAGGCCGAATTCGCCGCCCGCGGCGCTGAGCGTCTCGAACACATGCAGGGCGAACTCGGTCGGGATATAGAGTTCCCATCCGAGCTCCCCGACGAACGTGATCCGGCTGGCCCGCACGCGCGCGTATCCGATCTGGATTTCCCGGGAGGTGGCGAAGGGGAACGCCTCGTTGGAGAGGTCCTCTTCCGAAACCTTCTGCAACAGCGCGCGCGCGTTCGGCCCCATGACGCCAAGGACCGCCATGCCGGAAGACACGTCGGTGGCGACGCAGCGGCAGTCGGCGGGAATGTTCCGCTCGAGCCAGGAGAAGTCCCTGGTCTGCGTGGCGCCGGCGGTCACGACGAGGTAGGACCGGGGACCGGTGCGGGTGATGGTCAGGTCCGCCTCGATGCCGCCGTGCGGGTTGAGCCACTGGGTGTACACCATCTTGCCCACGGGGACGTCGACATCGGACACCGAGATCCGGTTCAGCGCCCGCGTCGCATCGGGACCCTGCACGAGGAATTTGGCGAACGACGTCTGATCGAACAGCGCGACCGCGTCGCGGACCGCGCGGCATTCGCGCGCGGCGTTCTCGGACCAGTTCTGCGGTCCCCACGAATACGCGTACTTCGCCCGCGCGCCCGGCTCGGCATACCAGTTCGCGCGTTCCCAGCCGGACACTTCGCCCATGACCGCGCCCGCCGCCACGAGGCGGTCATGCAGCGGCGAGCGGCGGGCGCCGCGGGCGGTCTCGAACTGGCGGAACGGCCAGTGCATCGCGTAGAGCAGGCCGAGGGTCTCGGTCGTGCGCTCGCGAAGATAGGTTCGCGTGCCCTGGAAGGGATGCATGCGGCGCACGTCCACGTCGGACAGGTCGACCGGCGGCCGGCGGTCGCGGATCCATTCGGCGAGCGCCTTGCCCGCGCCGCCGGAGCTCTGGATGCCGATGGAGTTGAATCCGCAGGCAACGAAGAGGTCCTTGACCTCCGCGGTTTCGCCCAGCAGATACCGGTCGTCGGGCGTGAAGCTCTCCGGGCCGTTGAAGAAGGTCTTGATCCCGGTGGTCTGCAGGACGGGAACCCGCTCCGCGGCGCTCGTCAGGATCGGCTCGAAGTGGTCGAAGTCGTCGGGCAGGGCATCGAAGCAGAAATCCTCGGGGATGCCCTTCATCCCCCAGGGCTTCGCCACGGGTTCGAACGCGCCCAGCAGGAGTTTCCCGGCGTCTTCCTTGTAGTAGGCGCATTCGTCGGGCACGCGCAGGACCGGAAGATTGCCGGGCAGGCCGTCGATGGCTTCGGTCACGATGTAGAAGTGCTCCGCGGCATGGAGCGGGATCGACACGCCGACCTGCGCCGCCAGTTCCCGGGACCACATGCCGGCGGCAAGCACCACGGTGCCGGCCTTGATGACGCCTTCTTCGGTCTGCACGCCGACCGCCTTGCCGTTCTCGACGAGCAGCTTCTCGACCTTCAGGTTCTCCACGACCTTGGCGCCGCGCATGCGGGCCCCCTTGGCGAAGGCCTGGGTGATGTCGGTGGGGTTTGCCTGCCCGTCCTTGGGCAGGAACACGCCGCCCACGGCGTCCTTGAGGTCGAGCATGGGCCACAGCCCCTTGATGTCGGACGGGCCGACGACCTGCACATCGAGGCCGAAGTTCTTCGCCATCGACGCGCCGCGCCTGAGCTCTTCGAAGCGGGCCGCATTGAGCGCCAGGCTGATCGAGCCATTCTGCTTGAAGCCGGTGGCCTGCCCGGTTTCGCGCTCGAGCTCGTAGAGCAGGTCGGACGTGTACTTTGCCAGCTCCGTCATTTGCCGGCTGTTCCGCAACTGGCCGATGAGGCCGGCGGCGTGCCAGGTCGTGCCGCAAGTCAGTTGCCTGCGCTCGAGCAGGACGACATCGGTGATGCCGAGCCTGGTCAGGTGGTATGCGATCGAGCATCCCACGATACCGCCACCGACGATGACGACTTCTGCCTGGGCAGGAACTCTGTTTGCCATGAATGGATCCTTGTGGTTCCGAGAAGTCCCGACGCAAGGCTTCACCACGCCGCGCTCCCGGAAGATGCCTTGCCGGGCACCGTTCCACGCGGTCCCCGGGCGCATGCCGCGGGCGCGGATGTTGCGTTGGTCAGGTCCAGAATTTCTTTTGATGACTATAAATCTACAAAAAACTTCTCGCAAGAAAAATTTAGTGATATATTTTTTTCTCACAAGGAATCAGAAAAATCCGGCCGACCAACCCTCTTTCATCCGCCAACGCCCATGCAATCCCATTCCCCAGCACGCCAAGCGTCCGTCCCCAGCTCCTATGTGCTCAAGGTGGCGTGTCCCGGCACGCGCGGCATCGTCGCCGCCATCGGCAACTTCCTTGCGGACCGGGGCTGCAACATCACGGAGATGGCCCAGTACGACGACGAGAACCAGGGCCGCTACTTTTCCCGGGTCGTGTTCCGCACGGACACCACTCCGGCGCCCTCGCTGGAGGAGCTGCGCGACGCGTTCAAGGCGACCGCGGCACGTTTCGACATGGAGTGGAACCTGCGGTCCCGGGACGAGCGGGCGCGGGTCCTCGTGATGGTGTCGAAGTTCGACCACTGCCTGGAAGATCTGCTGTATCGCCAGCGGACGGGAGAGCTGCCCATGACCATCACCGCGGTGGTGTCGAACCACGAGGCCCTCAGGCATCTCGTGGAGCGGCACGACATCCCGTTCCACGTCCTGCCCGTGACGCCCGAGACGAAGTCGGAACAGGAAGCCAGACTGCTGCAGCTCGTCGCGCAGACGCGCAGCGAGCTGGTGGTGCTGGCGCGCTACATGCAGGTGCTGTCGGACGAGCTGTGCCGCGCGCTGTCCGGCAAAGCGATCAACATCCACCACTCGTTCCTGCCCGGGTTCAAGGGCGCGAAGCCGTATCACCAGGCATACGAGCGCGGCGTGAAGCTGATCGGCGCAACGGCGCACTACGTCACCGGCGACCTCGACGAGGGCCCCATCATCGAACAGGTCGTGGAGCGCGTCGATCACGTCTTTGGCCCCGACCTGCTGGTCGCGGCCGGACGGGACTCCGAAAAGGTGGCGCTCGCGCGCGCCGTGAAATTCCATATCGAGAGCCGCGTATTCCTGAACGGCAACAAGACGGTCGTCTTCAGGTAAGCGACGAACGGGCCGCGGTGGCTGCCGCGCCCCGGCGTCGGGAAGCCAGCCCGAAGGGTTGACCTCCCGAAGCCCCGCGCGCGTCCGGTCCCGGCCTTACCAGCCGAGCGCCGACGAAGCGGCCCGCCGGGGATCCGCGCCGGCCTCGTACACGCCGCGCTCGAGGTCGTGCCGCACCGTGCAGACCCCGCCCGCGCGCCAGAGGCGGTCCGGCCAGATGACCACCTCATGCCCCAGGTCCGAAAGCGCCTGCGCCGTGGCCTGCGCGATGCGGCCCTCCAGGCAGAGCCGGCCGGGAAAGGCCTTGTGCGGGGAAAACGAGTCCGGATGGCTGTACGTGATGAAGCGCGGGGCTTCGATGGCGGTCTGCGGATCCATGCCGAAGACTTCCATATTGAGAAGGACCTGGATATTGGCCTGCGTCTGGCTGTCGCCGCCCGGGCTGCCGATGGGCATGACCATTTTTCCGGGCCGCATGACCAGGGCCGGACTTGGCGTGAGCCGGGGCCGCTTCCCCGGGGCGAGGCAGGAGGCGTGCCCGCTCAGCGCCCAGGACTGCGAGCCGCGCGAAGATGGCGCGAGGCCCGTTCCCGGGATGACCGGGGTGTCGCTGCACACGTCGCTCGGGGCGATGCAGATCGCGTTGCCGGCGTGGTCGACCACGGTGACGCAGGACGTATCGAACGGGCCGCCTGCCTGGCCACCGGCGTCGCCGCTGGCGGCCGGCCGGGTGTTCGCCCCCGATGGCGGAAGACCGGGCCAGGCGCGGTCCTCGCGGATGAGCTTGCGCCTTTCGTCGGCATAGCGGTCGGACAGCAGCCAGTCGGCCGGCGTGTCGTTGAATCGCGGATCGCCATAGAATGCCTCCCGGTCCGCGAAGACCAGCTTGAGTGCTTCGGCGACGTGGTGGATATAGGCCGGGGTGTTGTGCCCCATCTGCTTGAGATCGAAACCCTTGAGCAGGTTCAGCGCCTGGCCCAGCGTCGGTCCCTGGCACCAGAAGCCGCACGCATGGATTTCCAGGTCGTGGTAGCGCGTTACCACGGGCCGTTCGAACTTCACCTCGAAGTTCGCCATGTCCTCGGGCGTGAGCCAGCCCCCGTGGGCGGCGTGGTAGCCGGTTATCTTCTGCGCGATGTCGCCCTTGTAGAAGGCGTCGCGCGCGGCCTGCAATCCCGCCAGCCGGCTGCCGCCACGCGCCAGCGCGGCATGCTCTTCGTCGATCAGATACTGGATGCTGCCGGCAAGGTCGCTCTGGACGAAAAGCGCCCCCACCGCGGGGACATCCCCGCCGGGCAGGTAGATGTCGCGGTTGGACGGCCATCGCTCGAGCTTGTGCTTCACCATCTGCAACTGCTCGTGCATGAACGGATACATCAGGAAGCCTTCGCGGGCGAAGCGCAGGGCGAAAGAAGCGACCGTGCCGAACGAAAGCGTGCCGAAGTCGCCGAGCGCCTTGATGAATGCCGCGGGCGCGGCCGGCACCACGGTTCTGAGGAGGCCCTCGGGGATCTCGCCGCCATGCGCCTTCCTGATGTGCTCGAGGCTCGCGGCCGCGGGCCACACGCCAAGGCCGTCGATCGTCACCACTTCGCGGCGGTTGGCGAGGTAGATGATCATCGGCGCGACGCCCGCGATGTTCACCTGATCGCTGTGCACCACGCCGAGCACCAGGCCCGCGGCGACGCCGGCGTCTATGGCGTTGCCTCCCGCCTCGAGTATCTGGAAGGCAGCCTGGGTGGCGAGGTAGTGGCCGGTCGACACGCAATGGCGGCGCGCGGCAATGACGGCGCGGCCCGCCTTGTACGCGCTTTCGACACTCGAGCCCGACTGGGAAACGGAATCAACCGACATAGCTCCTCGATCCTTTGCATGCTGCCCGCATCGGGCTTCGATGACGGGAATTCGAACAGGAAAAACAGCCGGTGACGGCCATCATTCGATCTTGATACCCGCGCTCTTGATCAGGGTACCTTGCTGGTCAAACTGCTGTTTCACGAACGTCTCGAAATCGCTGCCGTACCGGTTGGCGGGCTCCGTGCCGAGCGCGCGGAGCTTCTGCTGCACCTCGGGCTGGGTCAGGGCCTTCTGCAGCGCGTCGATCAGGCGTTTCGTCACGTTGGGCGGGAGGCCCGCGGGGCCCCAGATGCCCTGCCAGTTCGAGTAGCTGAAATCCTTGAGGCCGAGTTCCGCCAATGTGGGAAGCTCGGGATTGTTCAGCGTGCGGGCGGGGCTCGTGACGGCAAGCGCGCGGAGCTGGCCGCTCTTCAGGAAGGGCGCGACCGAGGGGCCCTGCTCGAACATGATCTGCACCTGGCCACCCACGAGGTCGGTAAGGGCCGGGGCACTCCCCTTGTAGGGAATGTGCCGCATCTCGATGCCCGCGGCCCGCGCGAACAGCTCCGCAGCCATATGCGAGGCAGACCCCGCGCTGTTGGTGGCGAAGTTGATCTGCCCCGGATGCGCCTTTGCGTAAGCGATGAGCTCCGGCACGGTCTTGTATGGCAGATCCTTGTTTGCGACCAGCACGAACGGAATGCTGTTGACCTGCGCGAGCGGCGTGAAGTCCTTGATCGCGTCGTTCGGCACCTTGGTCAGATGCGGAAGGATGGTATGGATCGAGGTGTTCAGGAGCAGCGTGTTGCCGTCCGGGGCCGAGCGCGCCACCGTGCCGGCCCCGATCGAGCCGCTCGCGCCGGCGCGGTTGTCGATGATCACCGTCTGGTCGAGCGCCGCGCCCAAGGCCGGCGCGACGGTCCGGGCAACGATATCGGTGGGTCCCCCGGCGGGGTAGGGCACGATGAGCCGCAGCGGCACGCCGCTTGCCGACCACGCCTGGCCCGCGAGCCCGAGGGTGAGGCCTAGGAGAATGCTGGACAACATCTGGAAAACTGGGGACCGCATCGTGAAGCTCCTTCAACGTAGCCAATCTGAACGGACGCAGCCAGGTGTGAGCTACCTGGAAGTACAAGAGAAATTCTGTGTACTCAAGTTTTCTGTGCAAAAATTATGCCACGTTTTTTTCTCAAATAGCGTGCTGATATGTTGGTTTTTTTCGTCATGCCGCACCAAACCGGGGCCGGGGGACGTGCGCGGGCGCCCGCCGCCGTGCGGCAATGGCGGAACGGCGCCCGTCGGGCGCGGGCGTCGTGACGGCCGGCGGGCATGTCCGCGCGGCATGTGGCGCGGCATGCGGCGCGCGCGATTCTCTCGCGGATCATCGGCGGGGCGAACCGGTTCACCGCGCGTGGGCGGGAAGGTCTTGCGCCGTGGCTATGGCACGAATGGCGTCCCCATGCGCGCGGCCCGGGTGGAGATGCGGGGCGCGAAGCGTGCGCTTTCGCTGCGCGGCGAGGCCGGCGCATCCGCGGCAACGCGCCGGGCTAGCCGCCCCCGCCGTCCCCGTTGCCCTCGCCGCCCTCGTTGCCCTCGCCGCGCTGGCCCAGCAGGCGGCTCAGCGGGCTGACGCCTTTCCAGGTGCGCGTGGCGATGGCCTCGCCGATCAGCCGGAGCAGGGCGTCTTCCACGGTCTTGCAGGCCAGGCTCAGGCGCGCGGAGCCCGCCACGCACAGGAACACGCGCCGCACCAGCGACGAATCGGAAATCGGCACGCAGGCGAATGCGTCCGGGTGCTCGGTCGCCAGCGCGCTCCACGGCAGGATCGTCCATCCCATGCCGGCGCGGACCGCGGCAAGCAGGACCGAGGTCGCGCTGGTTTCCGCCACGAGTTTGAGTTCGAGTCCGGCGGCGACGAACGCCCGGTCCGTCAGCACCCGGATCGAATTGGGAAAGCTCGGCAGCAGCAACGGCAGCGCCGCCATTTCAGCCAGCGTCAGCGCCGTGTCGCGCTGCGCCGGGGCGGGGCCGACGGCCATGAGGTCTTCGTCGAGCAGCGGCACCAGATGCATGTTGGGACGCTGCTGGGCATCCATCGCGATGCAGAGATCGAGCTTCTGCGCCGTCACCAGTTCCGCCAGGTCGGCGCTGCTGCCCTCGACGATCTCGACGGTCACGTCGGGGACGCTGCCGCTGACGAATTGCAGCAGCGGCACGGCCAGCACGCGGGAGGTGCTGGTGGGCAGGCCGACCCGGACGTGGCCCGACGGCACGTCGCGTCCGTGGCGCACGGCGGCGTGCGCTTCCTCCATCTGGCGCAGGACCATCTTGGCATGCCGGTACAGGATCTGGCCGGTCTCGGTGGGGCGCGCGCCGAACGGTCCGCGCACCAGCAGCTTCGCGCCCAGTTCGGCTTCGAGGTTGACCACGTGCTGGCTCAGCGACGGCTGGGCGATATGCAGCGCATCGGCTGCCGCGGTGATGCTCTCGAGTTCGACGATGCGCGCGAAATAGCGAAGCTGCCGGAAGTCCATGACGGGGACGGAGGGAAGGACGGATGCCCACTCTAGCACCTCGGGTGGCGGGCGGGCATCGGGCCGGCGCTAGCGCCCGCCGGCAGGGTCGTCGGCGGGACCCGCGGCAGGATCCGCCACCGGCACGTCGAGATGGCAACCTTCGCCGCCGCCCATCGTCAGGGTCAGCAGCGGCGGGCGGCCGAGCGGAACCGGCGGGAAATGGCCGCGGTCGGCCCCGGCGACGGACACGCGCAGGCGGCTGCCGGCCGCCAGCGTCCACGCCACCGGCAGGAGCGCGAACGTGAGCGGCACGGCGGCGCCGGGCGTCAGGAGCTCGGCCTCGGCGCGGCGGTGCGCGCGATATGGCCACGTGGTGCGGTACTCCGCGGGGCACGGCTCCAGCTTCCGGTGGGACGCGCGCAGCATGCCCTCGGTGATGTAGCGGACCGTGCCGTTCGCCTCCACCTCCGACAGATAGACGAAAAGCGCCGCGTCGGGCTGCGACGACGCCACGCGGAGATGGGCCACCACATGGCCGGCGATCGCCAGCGGCGACGCCAGCGGCGCGGAATCGAAGTGGGGCAGCGCGGCTTCGCGCCGGCCCCAGTCGGCGTAGTAGTCCTCGATGTTGAGCGCGCCCAGGCGCTCGTAGCGCGTCTGCCGGCCGGTGGTCCAGTCGAAGCTGACCTGGACGCGCACTTCCGTCGGCGCGGGCGCCGGCGTGTCGGCAAGCGTGCCGTCCCCGGCCAGGTAGAGCCGCGTGGCATCCGGCGCCGGCGGCCACGTGTCCGCCGGCTGCCAGCGGTCGTCGTGGATGCTGTGGTAGTGCACGCGGGCTTCGCGTTCGAGGCCGGTCGGCAGGCCGAGCAGGTGGTGATCGAAGAATCGCAGGACTTCGCCCAGCAGCGGGAAATCCGACGCGGCATGATGGCGCCACGGCGAGACGTTGGTGCGCGCCCCGTGGTCCCACGGGCCCAGCAGCAGGCGGCTGTCGTTCGACGGCAGCGAGAGAAAGCGCGTGATGGCGCCGTTGGCGTAGCCGCCGCCGTCGTACCAGCCCGAGATCGAATACACCGACACGTCCGGCGCGATGCCGTCGAGGTAGCGATAGGGGCTGCAGCTTCCCGAGTCGAGCGACGCGTCGTGGAACGCCGCGCCGTCGCGGAAGGCGAATTCCGGCGCCAGGTCGGCCAGCGTGAAGTTGTTGCGGTGCTCGGCGATGGCCGCCGCGACGAGCGTGCCGTCCACGTCCTCGTCGCAGCGCTCGGGGCCCGCGAAGCGCGGGTCGTCGAAATAAGGAAACCCGGCCACCAGGTCGCGGCGGTCCTGGTCTAGCGCGAGCATCAGCTCGTCGTAGGCTTCCACCCAGACCTTGGACAGCATGCCGCCCGGATAGAGCTGCTCGCTGTAGATGTCGGACACCGAGAACAGCGGCGCGATCGCCTTGACCGCGGGGTGGCCCGTGCTGGCGAGAAAGCACGCGGCGGCGCCCAGGTAGGAAATGCCCGTGGAGCCGATCTTCCCGTTCGACCAGGGCTGGCCGGCGATCCATTCGGCCACTTCGTAATAGTCGTCGCGCTCGGTGGGCGAGCGCAGCGCGTCGCGCGTGCCGAAGCTCGCGCCGGTGCCGCGCACGTCCACCACCACGACCGCATAGCCCCTGGGCACGAATGCGTCGCGGTACTTCGCGGTATTGGGGCTGGGCTCGGCGCCCGCGCCCGACAGGCGGAAGCGCCGGTAGTACGGCGTGAAGATGACGACGGTCGGGAACGTCCGCGGCGCGGCTTGGCCCGGCAGCGGCTGCGGGACGTAGATGTCGGCGGCGAGGCGGCAGCCGTCCCGCATCGGCAGGTAGCGCGACGCCGGGCGGGCCGGAACGGAGAAGGTGGACGGGCGGCTTGCCAGGTAGGCGGACGGTGGCGTCAGCCACGCGTTGCCGCGGGTATCGATGTCGGACATGACTTGTGCGCTCTTGCGTGAGGGCCGAGGGCCCGGGGAGGGCCCGGGATGACGGCAGTCATGGTACGGAGCGCGGCGCGCCATCCGGAAAGACGAAATTCCGATCCGGTCATAGGCTGGTCCTATGACGATGCGGTTTCGTGGGCGCCCGCGCGCCGGAGCATGACTGGCCTCGCGCATTCGCGCACTCGTTCTGTGCGCCGCGCCGCGGGGCTGCATTGCAATGGCGCGTCCGTGCCCCACCGCCGGGCAGGCGCGTCATGGTTTCCCGGGGGCATAGCCTTTGCCTATGTTGGCATCGACAATCCGTATTGGTTGTTCGGCGTGCGTATCCATACCATCGCTATGAAAATTCCGTGATTGGCTTCGCTTCGATGGGAGAGTGTTGATGTACCGACGTTTGATTGCTTCTGCGTTCATTGCCTCGGCGGCCATGTGTCATGGCGCCGCGCAGGCCGAGGATGCGTTTCCGAGCCGGCCGATCCGGATGATCGTGCCGCAGTCCGCGGGCTCGGGCGGCGACGTCGTGGCGCGGCTGCTTTCCGACCGCCTGTCGCAGGACCTCGGGCAGACCATCGTCGTCGACAACCGGCCGGGCGCGAACGGCATCGTCGCCATGAGCACGGTCGCCAAGGCGCAGCCGGATGGCTATACCGTGCTGCTCACGGGCGTGTCGCAGATCAGCTTCAACCCGCACCTGTATGCGTCGCTGCCGTACAACCCGCAGAAGGACTACACGTTCATCTCGCCGGTCGTCGACACGCCATTCGTGCTGGTGGCCAGCAAGGCCAGCGGCATCACGTCGGCGCGGAGCTTCATCGACAAGGCCCGGCAGAAGCCGGGCGGACTGACGTTCAGCAGCGCCGGCGTCGGCAACTCCACGCACCTGGCGATGGAAGTGGTGGCGGACAAGCTGGACCTGAAGATGACCCACGTCGCCTACAAGGGCTCCGGTCCGGCGCTGACCGGCGTGGTGGCGGGCGAGGTGGATGCGATGGTCAGCGTGCTCGGCGCGGCGCTGCCGCAGGTGACGGGAGGGACGGTGGTGCCGGTCGCGATCGTCGGGCCGCACCGCGTCAAGGAGCTGCCGAACGTGCCGACGCTGAAGGAGGCCGGCATCGACGCGCCGCTCATGCCGAGCTGGTACGCGCTGGTGGGCCCGGCCGGCATGGACCCGAAGGTCGTGACCCGCCTGAACGCCGCCGTGCAGTCCGCGCTGGCGGACCCGCAGATCAAGGCAAAGCTGGCTTCGCTCTACCTCTTCCCGGTCGTGGGCTCGGCCGAGGCCATCAGGCAGCGCGCCGTGTCCGAGTCGAAGGTCTGGGGCGACTTCATCCGCAAGCGGGGCATCCAGAGTTCGTGACGCGGCGCGCGGGGGGCGCCCGCGCTTCGCGTCGACGCGCGCTGCCTCGCGTCGCGCGCGCCGGGCGCTCAGGCGTTGAACAGCACCGACGCCACCCGGCCGGCCGCGGCCTCCAGCAGCGGGCGCCGGGCCAGCATCTCGTCGAGCGGCAGCCGCGCGCTGGGCGCGTGGACCGCGAGTCCCGCCAGCACCTTGCCCGCCGCGTCGCGCACCGGCACCGCCATCGCGTTGAGGCCGAGCGAGTCTTCCTCCTGGTTGATGGCGTAACCCTGGCTGCGGATCTGCGCCAGCGCGGCTTCGAGCGCCGGCACGGTGGCGAGCGTATTGCGCGTGTAGGCGGTCAGCGCGAGGCGCGGCAGCAGCTCGCGGCGCTGCGCGCCGGACAGGTGGGCGAGCAGCAGCTTGCCGATCGCGGTGCAGTGGGACGGCACGCGGCTGCCCGGGCGCAGCTGCACGCGCAGCGGCCAGTGGCATTCGACGCGGTCGACGTACAGGACTTCCTCCCCGTCGAGCACGCCGATGTTGCAGGTCTCGCCGATCTCGTCCACCAGCTCGGTGAGGATCTGGCGCGTGGCCAGCGACTGGCGCGGCGCCGACAGCGCCGCCACGCCGAGCTGGCGCAGGCGGGCGCCGAAGATGAAGCGGTCGCCGCCGGCCTCGCGCGCGAGCAGGTCCAGCTCCTCGAGCTGGCGCACGATGCGGTGCACGGTCTGCTTCGGCATGCCGGTGAATTCGGCCAGTTCGGCCAGGCTCAGGCCGCGCACCTGCTCTCCCAGCGTCTCCAGGATGCCCACCGCCTTTTCGAGCGCCGAACCCGTGGTGCGGGCGCGCTCCTGGTCTTCCATATCCATCATCAACAAGATCCTATCGCCACAAAGGCGCCAGCGTCAGCAGCGCGGACGCGAACAATACCAGCAATACGTAACGGCGGAAGCCGGCCGCGCCGGCCAGCGCGAACAGCCGTTCCCCGGCCAGATGGCCGCCCACCATGCCCGCGGTGGCGATCGCGTAGCTGCCCGGCGCCATGACGCCGAAGGCGCCATGCCACCCCAGCGTGGCGACCGACACCAGCCCGAGGATCAGGAACACCGAGGTGGCGGTGAGCCGGATGGTACGCGGGTCGAGCCCGGGCATTGCCATCAGGCCCGCCATCAGCGGCGGCCCCGACACCCCGGCCATGCCCTGCGCGACGCCGGCGCACAGGCCCACCAGCAGGATGCGCGCCGGCGTCATGTTGCGGATCAAGCGCCGCCCCACCACGATGAGCGCCACCGACAGCAGCAGGATGGCCGCCAGCGCCACGCGCATCGCGGGCTCGGGCAGCCATTGCAGCAGGGCGAGCCCGGGCAGCATGCCGGCCAGCCCGCCCGCGCAGATGCGCGCGAGCAGGCGCCAGTCGATGTTGCGGTATTCGGCCGCGACCAGCGGCAGCGCGCTCAGCGTCTGGAACAGCACGGCGATGGCCACGGCCTGGGCCGGCGTCCAGACCAGCGACAGCAGCGGCACGGCGACGAGCGAGAAGCCGAGCCCCGAGACCGCCCGCACGAGCGTGCCCGAGAACACGATCAGGGTGGTCGCCGCCAGCGGCATCCAGGCCGGGCTAGCCATGAGACGCGGCGCCGAGCACGGCTTCGATGCGCGCGGCGGCGGCCAGCAGCGCCGCATCCTCGCCACGGCGGCCGATCAGTTGCAGGCCCACCGGCAGGCCGCCGTGCGTGCCCGCCGGCAGCGTCAGCGCCGGCATGCCGGCCAGCGTCCACAGCCGCTGCGGCGCGCGCGAGCCGGAGCCCTCCGGCAGCAGCGGCGCGGTGCCCACCGTGGCCGGCGCCAGCGCGATCTCGCCGGGGCGCAGCATGGCGTCGAGGCGCGCCGACAGCGCGGCCTGCTCGCGCACGGCTTCGTCGAAGCGCGCCTCGCTCACGCGCGCGCCGCGCTCGGCCATCGCCAGCAGCTTCGCCGACACCTTGTCGGGTGCCGCGCGCAGCGCGGCGCCGTGGCGCCGGGCCAGCTCGAAGGTCAGCAGCGTGTCGGTCAGGCCGGTCTCGGCGGCGGCGATGCCGGCGTCCACCGACAGCGGCGCGAGGCCGAAGCCGGCGCCGCGCAGGCGCTGGTATGCGCCGTCGAGCGTCGACGACACCGCCGCGGATACTTCCTCGCCGAACCACGGCTGCAGCACGCGCAGCGCGGGGGTGGCGCCATGCGCTGCCGTTGGCAGCGACGCCGGCGCGGCGATGCCGGCCAGCACCGCGTCCGCGGCGATCACGTCGGCCACGCGCGCGGCCAGCACGCCGGCGTGGTCGAGCCGCGCCGAGAGGCAGAGGATGCCATCGGTGGGATAGCGCCCGAAGCTCGGCTTGAACCCCACCACGCCGCAATAGGCCGCGGGGCGGATGACCGAGCCGATGGTCTGCGTGCCGAGCGCGAGCGGCACCAGCCCGGCGCCGACCGCCGCGGCGGAGCCGCTCGAGGACGCGCCCGGCGAGCGCCGCGCGTCGCGCGGATGCACGGTCGCGGCGGCCGCGGCCAGCGCGTATTCGGTGGAGGCGGTGACGCCGACCGGCACCGCGCCGGCCGCGGCCAGGCGCTGTACCAGCAGCGCATCGTGCGCGGGCCGGCGCCCCGCGTGCAGCGGTGAGCCCCACGCGCACAGCGCGCCGGCCATGTCGATGATCTCCTTCACGGCCACGGGCATGCCGTGCAGCGGGCCGCGCGCGCGCGGCGGCAGGGCGTCGAGTTCCGCCGCGCGGCGCGCGGCGCGCGCGGCATCGAGCTCGATGAAGGCGTGCAGCGTGCGGTCGCGCTGGCGCGCGCGCACCAGCGTGGCGGCGATGCGCTCGCGCACGCTGGCCGGCGCGGGCTGGAATGAATCTTGGGAAAGCATGTCGTGGTCAGTCCGATACCATCGCCGGCGCGCTGCCGTAGGTCTTGCGCAGCTCGTCGTCGAGCGCGGTCAGGATATTGGCCTCCAGTTCGCGGAAGCCGGGCGTGGCGAGCGCGCGCGGGTAGGGCAGGTCCACGCGCTGGTCGAGCTTGATGCGCCCGGGCCGGCTGGTCATGACCACCACGCGCGTGGCCAGGAACAGCGCCTCCTGCACCGAGTGCGTCACCAGCAGCACCGTCTTGCGGTGCTCGCGCCAGATGCGCAGCAGCTCCTGCTGCAGGAAGCCGCGCGTGAGCGCGTCGAGCGCGCCGAACGGCTCGTCCATCAGGATCGTGCTCGGCTCGGTGGCGAACACCCGCGCCAGCGCCACGCGCTGCTTCATGCCGCCGGAGAGCGCGTCGGGGCGCGCGTCGCCGAACTCGGCCAGCCCCACCAGTTCGAGGTAGCGGTTGGCCACCGCCTCGCGCTCCTTGCGCGGCATGCCCTGCTGGCGCAGGCCGAAGGCGATGTTGTCGCGGATGCTGAGCCACGGGAACAGCGCGTACTGCTGGAACACCATGCCGCGCCGCATGTCGGGCCGCACGACCTTGTCGCCGTCGACCAGCACCGAGCCGGCGCTGGGCGCCTCGAAGCCGGCCACGATATTGAGCAGCGTGCTCTTGCCGCAGCCCGACGGGCCGATCAGCGCGACGAACTCGCCCGCGGCGATGTCCAGCGAGACCGGGCGCAGCGCCTCGACGGCGTCGCCCGCGCGCGTGTAGTACAGCTTGGAAACGTTGTTGATGGCCACGCCCTCGCGGGGCGCGGCGGCCGCAGTGCGGTCCATGTCTTACTCCTTGAAGCCCAGCCGCTGGCCGAGAATGCGAAAGCCGGTGTCGATGAGAATGCCCAGCAACGCGATGATGACCATGCCCGCCAGCACCTGGTCCGAGCGCAGGATCTCCATGCCGTTGGCGATCAGGTAGCCCAGCCCCTTGTTGGCCGCGACCAGCTCCGCGGCGATGATCGCGGCCCAGCCGATGCCGAACGAGATGCGCAGGCCGACCAGGATGGTCGGCATGGCGGCGGGCAGGATCACCTGCCAGAACAGCCGCGCGTCCGAATTGCAGCCCAGCACGCGGCCGGCGCGCACCAGCACCGGATCGACCGCCTTGACGCCCGACACCGTGTTGAGCAGGATCGGGAAGAAGGTGGCGATGAAGATGATGAACACCTTGCCCGCCTCGCCGATGCCGAACCAGAGGATCGCCATCGGGATCCACGCCAGCGGCGAGATCGGCCGGAACAGCTCCACCAGCGGCTCCAGCACGCGCGCCAGCCGCGGCCGCGTGCCCTGCAGCAGGCCGAGCGGAATCGCCAGGCACGCCGCCAGCAGCCAGGCGGCCAGCACCCGGCCGAGGCTGGCGCCGATGTCGCGGAAGATCGTGCCCGACGCGAACAGGCCGTACAGCGTGCGCGCGGTCAGCTCCGGCGACGGCAGCACCGCCGGACTCGGATGGGTCAGCACGACCACGAGCTCCCACACCAGCACCACCGCGAGCATCGCGGCGAGGTAAGGGAACACGCGGCTCGCCGCCGACCGGAAAAACGAAGCCATCGGCTTCTCCTCTGAAGGAAAGTGGAAAAGGGGAATCAGGGCTTCTCGGCCGCCAGCGCCTGGCGCGCGGGCTCGGGCGCGAGCTTGGGCTCGTCGCCGTCCTGCAGGATCGCCGCCTGCTTGAGGAACGAGGCGTAGACCTTCATGGTCTGCGCGTCAGGCACCATGTCGGTCGAGTACACCGAGATGCCTTCCTTGAGCGAATACTCGATCACCTTGGGCGGGAAGCCGATTTCCTTGCTCCACATCTCCACGGCCTTCTGCGGCGTCTTGTTGATGAGCTTGATGGCGCGGATCTGCGCGGCCATGATGTCGCGCACCAGGTCGGGATGGGCATCGATGAACTCGGTGCGGCCGTAGAAGCCGTCGCCGACGTAATGGCCGTTCTTGAGCGGCAGGATCTTCTCGGCCTTCAGCAGCACGCGGGTCTTGCCGCCGGCGAGCGCCACCGAGATATGCGGGTCCCAGGTGATGCCGGCGTCCACGCTGTGCTGCTCGACCAGCGTGCCGACCTGCGAGCCGGAGGTCTTGAACAACTGCACGTCCGCCACCTTCAGGCCCGCCTTCTGCAGGGCGTTGAGCAGGAGCGGATATTGCTGGGAACCCTCGCCGGGGTAGGCGATGCGCTTGCCCTTGAGATCGGCGATCGTGTGGACCGGCGAGTCGGAGGGGACCACGATGGCGGTCTGCTCCAGGATGGTGATGCCGAGCAGCTTGACCGGCAGCCGCGCCGACGCGACCACCGCCGGCCCCATGCCCGCCGAGGCGAGGTCGAGATTGCCGGCCGCCATCGCCTGGTTCTCCGGCGCGCCGTAGGGGAAGCTGTGGAATTCGAACTTGACGTCGTACTTGGCCTCCAGCGGCGCCAGGTAGCCGGCCGCCTTGGCGATGTAGATCGGCTGGGTGGCGGGCTGGACGCCGATGTTGACGACCTGGGCGGCGCCGGCCGACAAGCTGGTGGCGATCAGCGCCAGGCCCAGAACGGCACGTGCGCGGCGGGTCATGGAACGGAGAAACATGCGGACTCCTGGCGCACGGTTTCTGGGGCGTGCGCAAATGTTGAGTGGAAATTCAAATTTTCGGGACGATACGTCTCTAAAATTTGAATTTCAATACGCAAGAGTCGGGCCAACCCGAGAAATCGCCGGAACGGCGGGGGAAACCGGCGCCGTGCGCCGAAAGCGGGAATGCGGGCCCGCCCGCAGGCCCGTTTCTGGGGCGGGATGCTGGCGCGTGGGGCGCGGCGGGCCGTGGCGCGCCGCGAAACGGGCGCAATGGGTGAAACAGGCGGAACAGGTGGAATGGGCGGAACGGGCGATCCTGCCGGTTGGGTTCTGGTTGGGTTCTCTACGCGGATGAGCGGGCCGCGCGGGCGGCGGCCATCGGGAAGAAGCGAAGAAGCGAAGACGCGCCGGGACTGCCCGCGCCAGCCGCGGCGCGGGCGGACGCGGAGCGGACCGGCCGTGGACCGGCCGCCGTCAGGCCGGCGCGAGCGCCACGCGCACGTGCTTGAGCGCGCGGAACGCTTCGAGCTGCGCCGCGGAGGCGCCGTCGTCGGTGACGAGCGTCCACGGCCGCTCGAGCGGCGTCCAGTGCTGCTGGCGCGCGCGGCCGAGCTTGGTGGCGTCCGCCAGCACGAAGATCTCGGCCGACTGGCGCACGATGCACTCCTTCAGGTAGGCCTGCTCGGCCGTGGCCTCGCACAGGCCGACGCCCGCCACCACGCCGTCGGCGCCGAGGAAGGCCTTGTCCACGCTGATGCGCGCCAGCGTCATCTGCGCCAGCGGGCCGATGGTGCCCATGCTGGACGGGCGCACGTCGCCGCCGACCAGCGTGATGCGCATGCCGGGCACGCCGGCCAGCGCGCCGACCACCAGCAGGTTGGTGGTGTAGACGTGCAGGTCCGCGCGCGCGGCCAGTTGCCGCGCCAGCGCGGTGGCGGTGCTGCCGCTGTCGAGCAGGATGGCGTCGCCGTCGTGGACGAAGCCGGCGGCGACGGCCGCGATGGCCTCTTTCTGCGCGCGCTGGATGACGTTGCGCTCTTCCAGCGGGGTTTCCGGCTCGTGCGCGCCGATCTGCGTGAGCGCCGCGGCGCCGCCGTAGGTCCGCACGATGCGGCCCTCGCGCGCGAGCGCGGCGAGGTCGCGGCGCACCGTGGCTTCGGACACGCCGAGGCTGCCGGTAAGCTGCTCGACGCTCGATTCGCTGCCTGACAGCACGAGTTCGAGGATGGCACGGCGGCGATCGGCGGCGTTCATTGGCGGCGGGGGCATCGGCAAGGTGGCGGGCAAAGCGAAATCATACAGCCACCGGCGCCGTCCGCCCGCGCCGCCGCTCAGCCCCGGCGCGTGGCCAGCTCCGCGCCCTGGCGCAGCGCCTCGAGCAGGCTGCGCTCGTCGGCGATGCCCTTGCCGGCGATGTCGAACGCGGTGCCGTGGTCGACCGAGGTGCGGATGACCGGCAGCCCCACGGTGATGTTGACGCCCGCTTCCAGGCCCAGCACCTTGACCGGGCCGTGGCCCTGGTCGTGGTACATCGCCACCACCAGGTCGAAATCGCCGCGCCCGGCGCGGAAGAACAGGGTGTCGGCCGGCAGCGGGCCTTCCACGTTCCAGCCGCGCTCGCGCAGCGCCAGCACCGCGGGAATGATCTTCTCTTCTTCCTCGCCGCAGCCGAACAGCCCGTTCTCGCCCGCGTGCGGGTTGATGCCGCACACGCCGATGCGCGGCTCGGCGATGCCGGCGCGCACCAGCGTCTCGTGGCCGCGCTCGATGGTCCGCTGCACCAGCCCGGTGTCGATCTTGCGGATCGCGTGGAGCAGGCCGATGTGGGTGGTCACGTGGATCACGCGCAGGTTCGGCGCCACCAGCATCATCGACACTTCCGGCGTGCCGGTCAGGTGCGCCAGCATCTCGGTGTGGCCCGGGAACTTGTGGCCGCCCGCGTGCAGCGCTTCCTTGTTCAGCGGCGCGGTGCAGATGGCGTCGATCTGGTCCTGCTGCGTCAGCGCCACGGCCCGCTCGATATAGCGGAACGCGGCGTCGCCGGCGACCGGCGAGAGCTTGCCGAACGGCAGGTCGGCCGGAATCAGGCCGAGGTCGATGCAGTCCACCGTGCCTTGCGCGTATTGCGCCTGGGCCGGGTTGTCGATCGCGCGCACGGCGAGCGGGCTGCCGACCAGCTTGCCGGCCAGCTCGAGCCGCCTGGCGTCGCCGATGACGAGCGGGCGCGACTGGGCGTAGACGCTGGCGTGCGCCAGGCTCTTCATGATCACTTCAGGCCCGACGCCACTGGCATCGCCCATGGTGATGCCGATGATGGGGAGGTAATCGCTCATGTTTCGCTTCAGGTTCGTGGTTGGCGTCGACGCCAACCGGGGGTCATTGTCTGGTCGTCCCGCGCGCGCGGCTCAGGCCTCGCGCACGGCCTGCCATGCGAGCCACAGCGCGGCCTCGCTGCCGAACGCGCCGGCCTTGGTCACTACGCGCCGGGCCGGCCCGCCGAGCGTCTTCGAGAGCGGCACGCCGGGCTCGATCTCGCGCACCAGCGCCAGCGCGCGGATTCCGGCGGCTTCCAGCATCGCGCGCGCGGTCTCGCCGCCGGTGGCGATCAGGCTGCCCACGCAATGGAAATGCGGCGCGATCAGGCTGGCCAGGGCCGCGCTCAGGCGCGGGCCTTCGTCCGCGCTGAAGTGTTCGTCGCGGCCGATGCCGGCCAGCACGTCGTGCCCGGCGAGCAGCGGCAGCGCCACGCGGTCCTGCCAGCGGGCCCAGTCCGCATGCGCGGGGCCGGCGCGCAGCACCTGCGGCGGGATCACCACGCTTTCGACCTGGCCGCGCTCGCACAGGCACGCCGCCTGCCGCGCCGAGACGCCCGACAGGCTGCCCACCAGCGTCAGCACCGGGCCGCGCACGGGCGGCAGCGGCGCGTTGCCGTGGCTTGCCTGCGCCGCCCGCGTGTGCGCGTCGCCGGCCGACAGCGCGCGCGCCATGCCGCCCGAGCCGACCCAGAAGGCCGGCACGCCGAGGTCCGCGCTGGCGGCCGCGAGCCTGTCGAGATCGTCCTGCGTCTGCGCGTCGCAGATCACCGCCTGCACGCCCTGGCGGGCCAGCGCGGCGAGGCGGTCGCGCAGGGTGTCGGCGCAGCGCATGGCGCCGCCGGTCTCCAGCCGTTCGGCGCGCAGGCCCTGCGCGGCCAGCAGCGCGGTGACGTCCGCGCGGCCGGCGAGCCCTTCCAGGCGCCAGATGTCGGTGGTTTCGAGCGGCTCGCCATGCACGTACACGCAGCCGTCGCGCAGGGTGCGGCCGGCGTCCGGGAACGCCGGCGCGACGATGGCCAGCCCGGCGACGCGCTGCAGCGCCGCGGTTTCCGCCGCCCAGTTGCCGCGCAGCGTGGAATCGATCTTCTTGTACAGGCGCCGTCCGGCGCCGCCGAAGCGGTTCCAGGCGGCGACGTTGCGCGCCGCGGCGGTGGCCGGGTCCTGGCGCCGGCTGTCGACGTCGGCCGCGATCACGTCGGCCTGGAACGCGGGGCCGGCGTGGGCGTCGAGCGTCACGACCGTGCTGGTGCTGGGCGACGTGAACCCGATCGCGCAGTCGGCCGCGCCGGACAGGTCGTCGGCGATGACGAGCCAGCTCACGGCGCGCTCCGCGCGGCGCCCGCGGGTGCCGCCAGCGCGCCGCGCCGGGCCACCCAGGCGGTCAGCACCGGGGTCAGGATCGCCGTCACCACCACGCACGCGGCAACCAGCAGCGTGGCGCTCTTGGCGGCCTCGGTGTAGACCGGATTGGCCGCCGCGATCAGGGTCGGCACCGCGGCGGCGTTGCCGGCCGTGCTGGCCGCCGCCACGCCCGCCACGCCGTTGCCGCCGCTCAGGCGGTCGGCCAGGTAGAGCGTGGTCCCGGTGATGGCCACCACCGCGATGCCCAGGCCGATGCCGAGCATGCCGGCCTGCCACACCTTGTGCAGGTCGAGGCTGGCGCCGAGGGCCAGCGCGAAGAACGGGATCATGACCGGCACCGCGCGCGAGAGGAAGTCGCGCATCTCGCGGTCCAGGTTGCCGAGCAGCATGCCCAGCAGCAGCGGCAGGATGCTGCCGACCATCGTCGGCCAGGGGAACGCGGCCAGCCCGGCCACGCCCAGCGTCACCATCGTCAGGAACGGCCCCGATTCGAGCGACATGATGCTGTAGGCGCCCACGTCCTCGGGGCGTCCGTATTGCCCCATCAGCGCCATGTACAGGCCGCCGTTGGTGTCGTTCATGGCGGCCACCACGGCGAGCGTCGACAGGCCGGCGAACACGCCCGCGGAAACCGGCGATTCGCCGAGGAAATGGCCCAGGATCACGCCGAGCAGCACGGCGGTGCCGACCTTGGTGCCGAACAGCACGCCGCCCTTCTTGAGGATGTAGGGCGTGGCCTTGATATTGATGCTCGCGCCCATGCAGACGTAGAACACCGCCAGCACCGGCAGCGCGCCGGTAAACAGCGCGCCGGTGAACGAGCCGAAGAACTTGGGTGTGTCGGGCGCGAACGTCGCCACCAGGGAGCCGATCAGCAGCGGCACGATCATCATGCCGCCGGGAACGCGCTCGATCGCGCGCTTGATTCGTATCTGCATCATTGTCTCCTGTCGCTTTTTGTGCGTATCAGTCGTGTTGACGATGATCGATTCAATCATCGTGTGACCGGAATTCTAGGACAGTGCGCGAATTTTGACTAGTTCAATCACAAATTGTGATTGAATCGATCATTTTGGCCGGACGATGCGGACGGCGCCCGGAGCCGAAGCGAGCGCGGCCGTCCGGGGGACGGCCG
>NZ_AQPL01000097.1:0-38452 GCF_000395345.1 Cupriavidus sp. WS
GGCCGTCCGGGGGACGGCCGCGCGGGGCAGCGGATGGCAGGGAAGGGAATCGACCGCCGCTGGCAGGGAGCCGGCGCGCCGGGCTGGCCGGCAAGCGGCTGGACGCATGTTATTGGGCGGCGGCGGCGGCGGGGGCGCGGCACGCGCGGGCAAGGCGGGCCGCCCTGCCCCGGCATCGGGAAGGCGGGCGCCCTAGCCCACGTACCAGAAGATGCTCACGAACTGGCAGGCGCTCCCCGCCAGCACGAACAGGTGCCAGATCCCGTGAAAGTGCCGCACCTTCTCGTCGAACAGGAAGAACCCGATCCCCGCCGTGTACAGCGTGCCGCCGGCCACCAGCCAGTACAGCCCTCCGGCGGGCAGCGCGGCCACCAGCGGGCCGAACGCGAACAGCACCAGCCAGCCCATCAGCACGTAGATCAGCAGCGAGAAGATGCGCGTGCGCTTGCCGATCCACAGCTCCTGCGCGATGCCGATCACCGCCAGCCCCCAGTTCACGCCGAACAGCGTCCAGCCCCACGGCCCGCGCAGCGTGACCAGCGCGAACGGCGTGTAGCTGCCGGCGATCAGCAGGTAGATGGCGCAGTAGTCCAGCCGGCGCAGGATGTCCTTGGGCCGGCCGCGCAGGCTGTGATAGAGCGTGGAGATGGTGTAGAGGAACACCAGCGTGCTGCCGTAGACCACCGAGCTGACGACCTTCCAGGCGTCGTGGTACAGGGCGGAGGAGGTGACGAGGACGGCGGAGCCGGCGGCGGCGAGGATGGCGCCGGCGAGGTGGCTGTAGCCGTTGAAGCGCTCTCCGTGATACATGGGTTCGGGCTCTCCTGTTGGTCGCCGCGGCATCCGCGGCGACGGTCTTCAGGGACATTTTTGCGCCACACAGTGTTTGCTGCGGTGCGCCAAGCTAGTATTTTTGCACGGAATAACCATCTGCAAAACCCTTCGTTCCCTTGGGGTCAAGGGATCGCTATCGTCTCGCCAACACAACCATCGCGAGACATCCATGCGAATTTCCTCCCCGCTGATCAAGGCCGCGCTGAGCCTGGCGCTCGGCATCTCGGTGCTGGCCTCGGGCGCGGCCCGCGCCGACCGGCTCGACGACATCAAGAAGGCCGGCGTGCTGCGCGTGGGCGTGTTCGACGCCAACCCGCCGTTCGGCTTCGTCGAGGCGGGCAGCACCACGCCGGCGGGCCTCGACGTGGACTACGCCACCGAGATCGCCAGGCGCCTGGGCGTGAAGACCGAGTTCCGCGCCACCAACCCGGCCAACCGCATCCCGCTGCTGGCCTCGCAGAAGGTGGACATCGTCGCCGCCAACTTCACCATCACCGACGAGCGCCGCCAGCAGATCGGCTTTTCCACGCCGTATTTCGCCAGCGGCCTGCAGCTGATCGCCAGGAAGGGCACGCTCAAGCAGCCGGACGACCTCAAGACCTGGCGCCTGGGCGTGGACAAGGGCACCACGCAGGAAACCACGCTGCGCCAGAAGTACCCGGACGCGCGCGTGATCGCCTATGACGACTCCCCGCTGGCGCTGACCGCGCTGCGCAGCGGCGCGATCCAGGCCTTCGCGCAGGACGGCGCCAAGCTCGGCGCGCTGCTGGCCACCCTGCCCAACAGGGACCAGTTCGAGATTTCCTCGTTCACGCTGACGCGCGAGTACATGGGCGTGGGCGTGCCCAAGGGCGAGGACCGCCTGACCGCCGAGATCGACCGCATCCTGCTGGCGCTGGAAAAGGACGGCACCGCCGCGCGCATCTACGACAAGTGGTTCGGCCCCAAGAGCGCCGCGCCGCTGGCGCGCGACT
Organism: Cupriavidus sp. WS; assembly: GCF_000395345.1. Taxonomy (NCBI): domain Bacteria; kingdom Pseudomonadati; phylum Pseudomonadota; class Betaproteobacteria; order Burkholderiales; family Burkholderiaceae; genus Cupriavidus; species Cupriavidus sp. WS. Next base: position 1,809 of record NZ_AQPL01000097.1, read on the forward strand.
TCACCATCGGCAGCACGGTGAAGTGACGCGGCCGGCTTGTCCCTGCCGCGTGAAGGATGGCGTGAAGGATGGCCATGCCGGTGCTTGACATCCTGATGCAGCCCCTGCCGGCGAAGTACGTCGGCTGGATCGTCTCCGGCTTCGGCCTCACGGTGGCGCTGTCGGCCGCCGTGTTCGCGCTTGGCTGCGTGCTGGCCGCGGTCTGGCTGGCGCTGGCGCTGGTGCCGTTCGCGCCGCTGCGGCTGGCCGCGCGCGGCGCGGTCGGCTTCCTGCGCCGCACGCCGCTGCTGGTGCAGTTGTTCTTCTGGTATTTCGGCGCGGCGCAACTGCTCGGCGACGCCGCCATCGGCGCCTTGTACGACTGGCAGGGCGTGCGGCTCGGCGCCATCCACCTGCCCGCGCCGTCGCTCGAGGCGCTGGCCAGCCTGATCGGCATCGGCCTGTATGCCAGCGCGTTCTACGCGCGCGAGCTGGAGGCCGGGCTGGCCAACGTGCCCGCCGGGCAGGGCGCCGCGGCGCTGGCGCTGGGCTTCACGCCGGCGGCGGCGTTCTGGCGCGTGGTGCTGCCGCAGGCGCTGCGCATCGCCGCGCGGCCGATGGTGGGGCAGCTCTGCCAGACCATCAAGAACACCTCGCTGGCGATGGCGATCGGCTTTGCCGAGATGTCCTACGCCGCGCGCCAGGTCGAGACCGACAGCCTGATGACCTTCCAGGCCTTCGGCCTGGCCACCTTGCTGTACGCGGCGCTGATCCTGCTGCTGCAGGCCGCCGCGCCGCCGCTGCTGCGCCGGCTCGGCTGGACGGAGGCGGCCCGTGCCTGAGGCGCTTGCCGGCGGCTGGGCGGTGGTGCTGGCCCAGTTGCCCTACCTGCTCAAGGGCACCTTCCCCGACGGCCCGCTGGCCGGCGCCGCGCTGACGCTGTGGATCGCCGTGCTGGCCTGCGCCGGCGCCACCGTGCTCGGCATCGGGCTGGCCATGCTGCTCGAGCTGATGCCCACCGCGCCGGCGCGGCCGCTGCGCGCGCTGCTCGCCGGCCTGCGCGCGATCCCAGTGCTGATGCTGATCTTCTGGACCTACTTCCTGCTGCCGATGCTGGCCGGCGTGCACGTCGGCGAGGTGCGCACCGTGGTGCTGGCGCTCGCGCTGATCGGCGCGGCGTACATCGCCCAGGTCATGGAAGCGGGCTTCGACGCGATCGGGCGCGGCCAGCGCCAGGCCGCGCTGGCGCTCGGCATGACGCCGCCGCAGGCACTGTGGCAGATCGTGCTGCCGCAGACGCTGCGCGCCATGCTGCCGTCGCTGGGCAACGTGTGGGTGTCGCTGGCCAAGGACACGTCGCTGGCCTACATCGTCGGCGTGGTGGAACTGTCCACGGCGGCGGCGCAGGTCAACGGGCGCAGCATGGGCTACGCCGCGCAGGTGTTCGGCGCGGTGGCGCTGCTGTACTTCCTCATCTGCATGGGCATCGAAGGCGTGGCCGCGCTGCTGCTGGCCGCCGCGCGCGGCCGGCACGGCTTGCCGCGCGCGGCGCGCATGCCCCGCTTGTTCCGCTTGTTCCGCGCGCGCGCCGGCCGGCCTCCGGTCGCGGCGCCGCGCGCGTCTTCACCGTCCCGTCCGGCGCCGCCCTGAGCCGTCGCGGCGGATGCCTTAGTCGCCCGCGCCGCGGCCAGCGTGAACATGCGCAGCCGTGCTATCAAATGCTGATGGGATGGGAGGCGTTGGCGGCGGGCAGACTGTCCGCATGGACGTTGGCGCCCGAACAGCGCCATCGACGCGTGGCGCAGCAGACCATCAGCCGCGAGCCGGGGTACGAGTAGGCGCAGATCATGGTGGACTCCTTGAATTGACGGCCTCGCTATCTGCTTGCTTGGAGGGGAAGGCCTCCTGCGTCGCTACTCAGTGCGACCACTGGATTCAAACCCGCACAGTTGGTCGATTTCCTTGGGGAACCGGATCTCGGGTATGGTGTAGTCGAGGTAGTCGCCGATGCTGTCCGGGAAGACCATGGTGATGAGCCACAACACCTTGGCCGGTGCCCACAACAGCGCCCAGCGTTTGCCCTTGGGCGTGGCCAGGTCGTCGCGAAACTTCGTCGCCCACTGGCGGTAGCCGTACAGAAAGGTTTGCTTGCGGGACATCGGAGGCGGTAGCGGAGGGGGCGCGGGCAACCCGCGCATCCCGTCTTCCATGAACCGCTGCATGTAGTCCCAAAGCCCGCGTGCGGACTCGCCTTGGTCGCGCCAACCCAGGTTGCCGCAGGAAACGGAAACCTCTCCTGGTGGGGATTGCGTCCAGTCAACGCCGACCAGGCAAAGGGGATGGCGGCTGGTGAAACCGCCCGCCCCGACAATGGGGACATAGCCGGCCATGGGCTGCAGTTCGTCCCAGTCCAGCGTGACCAATTGCTGATTGCGGGGGAAGACGTAGTAGATCTTCCGCGTCTTGCGATTCACGCGGACATAGCTGCCGCGTATGCCCCGAGTACCTGCGTACATGAGAGCTCCAACTGCAGCGCCGAAAAGTGGCGTCAATGATATGACCAGCCAATCCATCGCTGAGTAGGGGCCAGGTATGAGGACCATATACACGAGCCCGCACCCGATACCCGCCACAAACAGAATGCCAATCGCACTGCCATAGATGTTCTTGACGAGATGACCGCCTGACCCTAATTCCAGGCAATCTTCGTTCATTCGTCGCACGCCAAGCTCATCCCGAATATGAAGGGGGTCCGCTAAGACGGGTTCGTTTGACCTGGCGCGAGGTAGCGGCTCCGCACCCAGAAATAAGCCAGCAGGCAGTTTTCTTACTTTTTCGTAGGACTTCATTTGGGCTTTGTCACCGGGGAAAGTTTTGCCGGATCGATCGTCTTGGAGAACCAACCAGACGACGTGAACACCAAGGGATTTGGCGCATCTGGCTGCTCCAATGCCAAGGTGGGGCGCGACTCTACGTCAGGCCGATACAAATATTGCAGCTCGACCTGAGCATCTTCATGCATGCCAATGCGCCAACCTCGCTCTACTCCCACGCCATCAGTCAACGGAGCGATCACATAGTGAGTGTCGAGGTTGATCTCTGTCCCAGGCTTTGCAAGGGCATCTTCCGCACGAAACTGGGACAGCGTCTTACCTTTCAAACGAACCTGCAGGATCGTGCGAAAATCCGTACGACCGAACACGGAGCTAGGTAAGGTACAGCGCAGTCGCAGTGTTCCGACCGAACCATGGGCCTGTTCCCACTTTGCGCTAATTTGTGGGCTATACAGCAGGCTGTGCCACGCAGTCATCTCACCTGGCAGGGAATACCTGGGTGTGTATCTTCCCCACGCAGAGTATTTCAAAAGGACTTCCATCGGTCCGTGCTCTGCATCTTCGGACTTGATGCTCATGTAGATGGCTAGACCCGAGAATGCGACGATGATGGCTGCCCAACCAAAGGGGGTAATTCCCAGCGTCCACACTGGAGCCGCGGCCCCCGTCAGACTAGCGACAGCTGCAGCACCACCTGCCGCTGTGGCAAATGCGGCCACTCCACCGGCAAGCGCCGCTCCCAAATACAAGGCTGCCTGCTCTGGGTTCCCATCTTGGTTAGCTTGGGCTGCCCTAAAGCCATCAGTGAGCGCGAGCACAGCAGCGGCTCCAGCACCAAGAACGGTGGTGCCCCACTTGACGCCGAAAATCCTGATGGAACGAGCCAGTACCGCATTTCCCTTGCTACTTGCTCTCCACGACGCCGCAAGGGCCCAAACCTCGATCGAAGTACTGATAAGTGCAAAAACTGACCCCATCAACGACGTGGCAGTGATAATGCTCTTATCTGTTTTGCGCGCTTCCGTAGCGTTCCTTACTCCCCAAATCGCCAACCCAGCGCCAATCCCGGTAAACACAGCACCCGCAGGCCCCTGCATTCGCTTCAGGTTGCGCAATAGCGGATTGCCTTCCGCCGGCATCGGCCTCGGCTGCCCGGTGACGGTGGTGGAAGCAACGGTCTCCCATTCCCACACCTCGACATACTCGGTGACGGATCGCTGTCGCGTGCCTGGTAGCGGGCCCGGTGCTTCGTCCAGGTGAATGTTCCAGCGCTTCTGTATATCGCCCATCTCGGTGTAGCCCTGCAGTTCCAGGGCCCATCCCGTGTACTGTTCACCCGGCACGTCACGGTGGCCGACAACAATGCCGAAGCGCCGCTCGCCTACGTGCCGGAGGCGGCGCACCTGCACTTCAGCCAGCTGCTTGGACCCCTTGGCCAAATAGGGCCAAAGCAGGCGTGTCAGCAGGTCGGTGACGATGGTGCCGGGGCGTTCGTCGAGCATCTTGTCAACCATGTCGAACACGCCTTTGGCGATGCTCAACGAGTTGGTCAGGCGCTTCTCCAAGGACATGTCGCCTGCACTCAGCGCGCGCCATAGCGGACTGATCGCCGGGTTCGCCTCAATGTGTTTGGTCAGCGCTTGGATGCCAGCATCGGTGCTGGGGGTCGTCGCCAGGCAGTTGAGTACGGCTTGCTCGTAGTCACGTGCGTTGCCGGCACACGAGAGGTCGAACAAGCTCAACGCCTTGCCTACCAGGCCGGTCTGCGTCATCAACCCAACCCAGACCGCCACATCCGCTCCGGTCTTGGCGATGGGGTCTTCGAAGGTCTTCAGTTTCTGTTCGTAGAGCGACTTGAAGCCTTGTGCGCCTTTGAGGTCCACCAGCTTGCGCTGGCGTTCGATTGCTTCGCGCATGTCCGGTGTCTTGGCGCCGCTCTCGGCTTGCTTGAAGTAGCTGGTGATGAGCGCCGCGCTCTGCAGACGATGCTTGTTGGTGGCCTGGTAGTGATCTCGCTTTCCAACTTCCGTGGCGCAGAGGTGGTTGAGTTCGCTGGCCAAGCCGATGAAGTCATGGAGAACCACTGCCAGGGGGATGACGTCTTTGCGTGGCGCAAGCGCCCGGTGCAGCTCACCGAAGATGAAATTGAAGTCCGCCATGTTGTTAGGCAGCTTGATTTCGCTCCAGGGAAAGTGCCTGGGCTGCCCGTAGAATCCAGGCGACAGCAGCTCCCGGGTGGCGGTGCCTAGCAGCACGGCATTGAAGGCGTTCTTTTGCTCCGGCCCACCCGCAGGCCGCACCTCGGTTGCGAGGCGCTTTCGCAGTCCATCCGTATCCTGCTCGATTTTCCAGAGGGTGGCGTGGGTGAGAATGGTGTCGCTCACCATCACGTATACCGTCTGGGCAACACTGGATTCGGGGGCCAGCAGATAGGTGGTGGCCTTCGTCACATCCGGGCGGACGCGGCTTCCGGGTGCCTCGTCGTTGTAGTCCGCCTCAGTCCACCATAGGTGAGCGAAGCGAACATCTTCGGTGACCAGGTAATGGCGGGTCTTCATTCGGCCATCCTGGAAGTAGAACAGGTAGACATAGCTGCCTGGCCGTAGCACGCGCAGCCCGTAGGCCATGTTGCTCTGTAGACCGGGATAGCCCTCCACGCTAAGCGTGGCGAAGACCGAGGCGCTGTACGCTTGTGTCGCTATGCCGTAGCGCAATGGGTACAGAGGTACACCATGCTCGCAAGGCGGCGATGAGATGGCGTTGAGAGTCTTGGCGCATGGGTTGTCAGGCTGCAGTGCCTGCTTGAATGCCGGGCTGGTCATGGCTCCGAATCTCTCTATATGGAGGTGACCGAGGTCTGGCTCAGCCGGTCACTGATGTCGAACAGTCGTTGCAGCCCCTGGATGCTGGTCTGGCGCAGCAAATCTTGTATCAGCCGGTCTTCGACAAAGGCTTTCTGCGTGTAGCGTAGGCGCAATTCCATGTAGAACCGGAGGTCGCGCTCCAGGCTGAAACCGAAGCTGTTTGCCTCGTCAACAAAAATCGTCAGTTGCCGGCGCAGGCGCAGCTGGTCTTCTTTCGTGGAAAACACTGGGAAACGCCGGGTCATGAGGCACGCGAAATCGCGCATGAACCAGGCACGGCTGGCGAGATTCAGGGCGGCCTCGTCGCTACCCGTGAGGGCGATCTGCTGCCCGTCTTGGAGATCGCCGGACGCGGTTACGGGGGTTCGTATTCGCAACCACTCGTCCACATTCTGGCCGGCATGCCAGATAAGGCTCTGGATGGGGCCGAATACACGGGCGAGCTGCTCGGAGGGAAGGGCTTCGCATATTTCCTCCAAGGTCCGCAGGGCGTCCAAGCGGAAAGCGATGGGTTGACCATCTGAGCCGGTGAAGTGGTCCAGCGCTTGTATGTGTTGCAGTAGTGGCTGAGGCTCCGCCGGTCCTACTAGGATGAGCCCCGCCTGCTCAGGCCCCCAGGCGCTAATGAACTTCTCCAGCAGAGGTGCGCTGAGGGGAAGGAGCATAGGCCCCCGCCTGTAGCCGGGGGGCTCGTACTCTCGCGGGGTTCCGCGCCACACCCAATACAAGGAGAAAGGGCCAGTCAGCGCCTGCACTTCGCTCTCCAGTTCCGTGCTATGAGCGCCGTTGAGCCAGAGCCACGCGGTGAGGCCGGTTTCCAGTTGCGCCCAGTTCGGCGTGTCAATCACGCGCACAACCTGCCGCGGCCAGCCGGCATCGATATACGACTGGTGCATCAGCTTGCTCCCTTTCCACAGGGACACGGTACGCGTGAGCAGCTGCCGTCGGCACGCATTCCGCAAGCACGATCCAGGCTGAGTCCCGGCGCCGGGGAGCCTGCTACGCCATGCCCATTGCCGCTGCCGCCGGTCTTGAGCTGCAGCGAGCCCTTGAAGTCGAGAGCGACGCCGTTGAGCGAGATGCCGGCACGGTTGATACGCAACGTGCCACCCGGTCCTTCGATGACAAATTCATCTTCCACCTGGATTCTGTACGTCTTGGTGAGATGGCGGATTTCTTGCCCTGCCTGTAGATAGGCATGGCCTTGCACGGTCTCCTCGCGATGGCCGCCAATCTCAATCCAGTGGTCGGCTCCAGACTTATCGCGACGGTTGTTGCCGACCTCTTCGGTGCGATCCTTAGCGGTGATGATCGTATGGTTGCGACCAATGTTCAGGAAGTCATCCTGGCCAATGTTGTGCCGGCGATCGTGGTCAATGGAAACCTGCTCGTCATTACCCACCGTTTCCGTTCTGTCATGCCCGATGGCGATGGTTTCATCGTGCTGGACCTGCTCGCTGCGGTCATGTCCGACGAAGGTGGCCTCGTCGTGATTGACGTGGATGTTCTGGTCCTTCTGCGCATGGACGAAGATTTCTTCCTGGCCGGCCTCGTCCTCGAAGCGCAGTTCGTTGTAGCCCTCACCCTTGTGGGTCTGACTCTTGATGGTCATGCGCGTCTTGTGGCGCGGCAGCTCATAGGGCGGGCGCTGCAGGGCGTTATAGGTGCGCCCGATGATGATCGGCTGATCCGGGTCGCCGTCGTAATTGCCGACGATCACTTCCTGGCCGATGCGCGGGATAGCCATGTGGCCCCAGAGCGCGCCGCCCCAGTTCTGCGCCACGCGCACCCAGCACGAGCTGTGCTCGTTGTGCTGGCCTTCGCGGTCCCACGGGAACTGTACCTTCACCCGGCCGTACTCGTCGGTGTAGATCTCTTCACCGGGTGGCCCCACCACCACGGCCGGCTGCGGGCCGTCGATGCGCGGGCGGGGCAGAGGCTCGGCGCGCCATTCGGTGTCGTCGAGCACCAGCTCGGCGGTGTACGAATAATGCGTGCCAAGCTGGGCGTCGGCGCTTTCCTCGGCCTGGCTGGTGGTCTGCACGCCGTGGTGATGCATCCGTACCGGCCGCCAGCCGCGGTTCATGTCCTCGCGCGGGTGGCCGATGAGGTCGAAGGACACGCCCGGCAGCAGGCGCGGGTCGTCGCCCTCGACGGTGGCCAGGAGGGCATCGCGGCGGTGGCCGCGCAGGCGGTCGGTAGTGAAGGCCGTGCCGACGTCGACGCCGATCTGCTTGTAGCGCCCCGGGTAGTCGTAGCGTTCGTACTGGCGGCCCTGGTGGTCGAGGTCGGCCCCCTCGCGCTGGCTCTCCTGGTGGTAGCGGGGGTTCTTGAAGCTGTAGTCGCGCTGGACCTGGCGCGCGGTGCGCACGTTCTCGGCGTAGATGAAGCGGCGCAGCGCGGGCTCCGGCTGATCGCCGCCGGGCGCGGGGTTGTAGAGTACAGGCTCGCCATCGAGGCGGCCCTGGATGAAGAGCCGGTCGCTGTGGCGCAGGCGGTGGCCCTCGGCGGAGTGGTGGAAGACATAAAAAAAGCCTTCCTCGCGCAGGATGCGCTCGATGAAATCGTAGTCGGTGTCGCCGGCCTGGACGCAGTACTCGCGGGGCTGATGCGTGTTGGTGACGAGTTGTTCGTAGTCGAGGTCGATGCCGTGGGTCTTGAGCACGGCCTCGGCGATCTGCGGGACGGTCAGCGTTTGGAAGATGCGCCAGTCGGAGCAGAGCTTGAGGCGGGCGAGGCGCGGCTCGACGATAGCGCGGTAGCGCGTGCGTCGAAAGCCAGTATCCGCTTGAGCGAAGTGTGACAGGGTGCCGTGGACGTAGCGCACGGGCTTCGCGCCGTGCCAGAGGGTGAAGAGAGCGGAGCGGTCGAGGACCTGGGCGAAGTCGACGGCGGGGTTGGTGCTGGCCAGATCGAGCTCCAGCACGAAGGTCTCGGAGAGGGCTTCGCGCAGGGTGAACTCGACGACATCGAAGGACTCGCCACCGATGACGGCGAAGGTGAAACGCAGGTCGGACTGGCGTGCCATGGCGGGTCTCCGTGCAATGCGATGCCACGGCATGATGCTGGCGGCCCACCGGCCTGGGGGGCGGAAAAATCAGATTCTCGAGGGGGATTTTTCCCGGCGTTGGTGATGAAATACCGTAGGCGGGTTCCAATGGCTGGGCTGCGCCAGGGTATCTGTGCGCGAGAGGGCGTAGAAGCAAAGCCCCAGGGTCATATTGCGCATCGCATAGGTCAGGCGGTTCGGTGTGGAGCCCCCTTCACCGCTGCGATGCGGGAAAGCCATACCGTGCCGCGACAAGGCGCGCTCGCGCCGGCCCCGCCACGCGCGGCGGCCGGGTTTTGCGGCCCGGCCACGCGGCATGGCTAGAATCGGGGGTTTGCTCATGGCGCGCCGCCTTGCCGGCGGTGCCGCCCGGCCGTATTCGGACATGCCTCAATGAACCTGCCCTTCAACGACAGTTACCTGCTGCACATCGGACTGAGCGCGGCCATCGTGCTTGCCGGCATGGTGGTGGTGAAGTTCGTCAACCGCTTCTTCCAGGGCCGCCAGCTCGCCGACAAGGAGAACCGCGGCAGCTACCGCACCTGGACCGTGGCCACGCGCAATGCCATCGCGGCGGTGGTGTTCCTGCTGCTGCTGGGCATCTGGGTGTCGGAGCTCAAGAGCGTGGCGATCTCGCTGACCGCCTTCGCGGTGGCGCTGGTGATCGGCGGCAAGGAACTGGTGATGTGCTTCCTCGGCGCGTTCCTGCGCATGATGGCGCGCCCGTTCCAGCTCGGCGACCTGGTGGAGATCGGGCCGCACTCGGGCGAGGTGGTGGACATGGACGTGCTCACCACCACGCTGGCGGAGATCGCCGGCACGCGCCAGTTCACCGGCTCCACCGTGCAGGTGCCCAACAGCATGCTGCTGACCGTGGCGGTGCGCAATCACTCGCAGGCCGGCAGGTACACGCAGGACACGCTGCGCATCCCGCTGCCCGAGAAGTCCGACCCGGACCGCGTGGAGGCCGAGCTGCTGGCGATCACCGAGGCGGTGTGCGCGCCGTTCCTGGCCGAGGCGCGGCACAGCCTGCAGGAATATGGCGGCTCGCGCTTCATGGACCTGTCGCAGTTCGAGCCGCGCGTGCTGTTCGAGCCGGTGGCCGCCGACAAGCTCGACGCGCTGGTGCGCTTCCCGGTGCCGGTGGCCTCGCGCATGACGGTCGGGCAGCAGATCCTGCGCCGCTACCACCGCCAGCGCAGCGAGGTCCTGGCGGCGCAGCAGGACGGCAAGGCGGCGGCGCGGTCCTGAGCGCAGCGGGGTGGGCCGGGTGCTTCACCGAATCGCGTTTCGGCGGTATGGTAGGCGCTGCCGCGCAGCGAGACGCACCGCGGCCGCAGTGAGACCACAACGAGGCCACAACGAGACCAGCCGAGGAGACCCATGAAAGCCGCCGTCATGCATCAACCCAGGACCCCGCTCGTGATCGAGGACGTCGCCATCGGCAAGCCCGGGCCGCGCGAGGTGCTGCTGCGCACGGCGGCGGTGGGCGTGTGCCACTCCGACCTGCACTTCCTCGACGGCGCCTATCCGTTCCCGACGCCGGTGGTGCTCGGCCACGAGGCCGCCGGCATCGTCGAGCAGGTCGGCTCCGAGGTGCGCACGGTCAAGCCCGGCGATCACGTCATCACCTGCCTGTCGGCCTACTGCGGCCATTGCGAGCACTGCCTGACCGGCCACCTGTCGCTGTGCGTGGAGCCCGACACCAAACGCCGCGAAGGCGAGGAACCGCGCCTGCTGGCCAGGGGCGCGCCGATGAACCAGTTCCTCAACCTGTCGGCCTTCGCCGAGCAGATGCTGGTGCACGAGCACGCGCTGGTGGCGATCCGCCCCGAGATGCCGCTCGACCGCGCCGCGCTGATCGGCTGCGCCGTGACCACCGGCGTGGGCGCCGTGGTGCACACCGCGCGCGTGCAGCCGGGCGAGACCGTGGCGGTGATCGGCTGCGGCGGCATCGGCCTGGCCACCATCAACGGCGCGGCCATCGCCGGCGCGGGCCGCATCATCGCCATCGACCGCGTGCCCGGCAAGCTGGCGCTGGCGAAGCAGTTCGGCGCCACCGACGTGGTCGACGCCGCCGACGCCGACGTGGTGGACGCCGTGCGCGCGCTCACGCGCGGCGGCGTGCACCACGCCTTCGAGGCCATCGGCCTCAAGCAGACCGCCGAGCAGGCTTTCTCGATGCTGCGCCGCGGCGGCACCGCCACCGTGATCGGCATGATCGCGCCGGGCGTGAAGATCGAGCTCAAGGGCACCGACTTCCTCGCCGAGAAACGCATCCAGGGCTCGATGATGGGCTCCAACCGCTTCCCGGTGGACATGCCGCGGCTGGTGGACTTCTACCTGTCCGGCAAGCTCAAGCTCGACCAACTGATCTCGCGGCGCATGCCGCTGGAAAACATCAACGACGCCTTCGACGAACTGCGCCGCGGCGAGCTGGCGCGCTCGGTGATCCTGTTCGGGGATTGAGCGGGGGACGCCCGCGTGCAATCGCTCGCTATTGTTCGCCCTGTGGGACAATGGCCCGGCGCGCGCGCACGGCGCGCCATCGGGCACGGAGAGCGGAACGGCGCATGAAGACGATCGAGTGGAAGGACTGGGAGATTTTCTGCCGCGTGGTGGAAGGCGCCGGCTTCACCAGGGGCGCCGAGCTGGCCGAGGTGCCGAAGTCGTCCGCCAGCGCCGCCGTGTCCCGCCTCGAGACGCAGCTCGGCGTGCGGCTGTTCGAGCGCACCACGCGCCGCGTGCGCGTGACCGAGCGCGGCCAGCAGCTCTATGATCGCGTCGCGCCGCTGTTCACGGAGCTGCGCGAGATCAGCGCCGAGGCGCTGTCCGTCAGCGAGCAGGTCAGCGGCACCCTGCGCATCTCCACGCCCTACGAGGTCGGCTCGCTGCATCTTTCGCCCAGCCTCACGCGGCTGCTGCGGCTGCACCCGGACCTGCGCGTGGAAGTGGACGTGACCTGGGACCAGCCCGACCTGATCGAGCGCGGCTACGATCTCGCCTTCGTCATGACCAACACCGGCCTGCACGACAGCTCCTTCGCCAGCAAGCGCGTGGTGCTGATCGAGCGCGGTTTCTTCGCCGCGCCCTCGCTGATCCGCGCGCGCGGGCTGCCGCGCACGCCGCAGGACATGGACGGCTGGCCCACGCTGGGTAATGCCGAAGACCGCCGCTGGGAATTCCTGCGCGACGGCAAGGAGGTGTTCAGCCTCCAGGTGGACCCGCGCATGCGCACGCAGAACGCCGAGATCCGGCTCAAGGCGGCGATGGACGGGCTGGGCGTGGCGCGGCTGTCGCCGCGCTACGTGCAGGAGGAACTGGACCAGGGGCGGCTGGTGCGGGTGCTGCCCGGCTATACCACGTCGCCGCTGAAGGTCTTCGTGCTGATGCCGGCGCGCAAGCTGATGCCGGCCAGCGTCAGGGTGTTCCTCGACGTGCTGGAAGAAACGCTGGGCCGGATCGATCCGCGGCTGTCGCCGCCGCGGGTCTGACATGCCCGTGCCGGGGAGGTGAAGCGGCAAGCCCGGCGGATTCCGCGATGCCGGCATCGGATGCCGGCAGGCATCAATACGGCTGGTCCCCGGGCCGGATGTCCAGCCCCAGCACTTCCGCCACCGCCATCATCTCCTCGTCGTCCTCGCCGCGGGCGATCCATCCCGCGTAGGCATCGCCTTCCGTGTTCCAGTTCCACAAGGTGAAGCCCGCCACCCGCAACTGCTCGAACGCCAGCTCCATCAGTTCGGGCACGCTGGTGCTCTCGAGGAAATCCTCGTCCTCCGGGTCCTCCGCGCCCCAGTCGAGCGTGACGTCGACGCGCGCGCACAGCGCGTCCATGCAGCCGATGAAGGACGCGCAGTCCTTCCAGTCCACGTAGAAGCCCGATTCCCAGTCGATCACGTCCTTGAGGATCCACAGCAGCTCCTGGCCCTCGATCTCGTCGGCATCGTCGGCGTCGGCCAGCTCCTCGTCGAACAGCGTCTGCTGCTTCTCGATCATGGCCGCGTCGTCGAAGTTGATCAGCTCGATCAGGCGCCAGAGTGCCTGGCGCGCTTCGTCGTTCAGTCCGTCGCTCATTGCATCTGCCTCCTTCGGTGCGGCGCCTCGCGGCGCATGGCTGGGGAAAACAACGTGGCTGGCGCCGGTTTGCGCTCAACCGGCGCTCAACCGGCGGCGAGCTGGCTGATGCCGGGAGCGTATCCCATCGTTCAGCCCGCAGTGAAATGATGATCGTAGTATAGGGCGGGCTGGGGGGCTGACCTCGGACATCGAAGATCCTGCTGAACATCGATGCGCTTGCGAAATGTATCCTCAGGCGTCGCGTCCCAATTCTCCGGGCCGTCCTTGGAATGCACTCCCCACGCGCGGCCCCTCGTTCCGGGGGCGGCCAGTTGCAGTGTGTTCTCCTCCGCGCGAATACCGCTTTGTCCTGGCCGCCTTGGTCGCCTGCCGTTCCCGATGTTCTTCTTGCCACACCGGAGCGTCGAATCACATCGGCGGGGAATTCCCGGGCAGGCGCCAATCAGGCCATGTCTTCCATCGTTGCCTCAGGCGCGCCGGCCCGTTCGCCGTTCGATTGCGTGCGGGGCGCGCTCGCCGTCTCGGCCGAGAATTTCGCCGGGCTCAGGCGGCGACGGTCGATTTCGATGTTGAAGACATCGAAGCGATTGTAGTAGCCCACGATGTCGTGAAACTGTTTGGGTTCGATGCAGGCGTTGATGTCGAATGTCGCATAGGCGATGCCTTCCTCCGTTTGCAGCGTATCGCCGATCACGGCCCCCGTCGGATCCAGGAATTGCGTGGCTGCGCGAGGCGTGTTCTCCAGGACCTCGATGGCCTGGCGATCGCCGCTGGCCGCGAGTTGATCGAACATGGTCTTATCCATGAATCCGGCATTGAGAATGCCGAATGCCTTGGCTTCGAACGAGTGGCCGCCTGCCCGGATGCGATTGGCTGCGAGATTGTCGAAGTTCTGACCCGAGCCAGGCATGCGGGTCGGCCAGATTGCCGGCCACGCGGAGATATGAATCTGCTCCCCTTGAGCCGCGAGCGCGTATCGGGCCAACGGGTTGGTGTTCTCGCCGCAGATCAGCGCGCCGATGCGTCCGATGCGCGTGTTGCTCACCCTCAGGCCGTGACCATCGCCAGGCGCCCAGACCATTTTTTCGTAGAAGGTGGGAACGAGCTTTCGATGATGGTTGAGGAGTGTGCCGTCGTCGCCGATGAGGGCGTTGGAGTTCCAGATGCAGCCCACGCTGGCCTCCGTGCTCTCGCTGAACCCGATCGAGACGAAGACGCCGTTGCGCCGGGCCGCCGCCTGGATCTGCGCCATCTCGGGGCCATCGACGAGGATGCTGTTCAACACCATGCGGCGGAACCAGTCGTGATTGTAGATGGGTGCCCACAATGCAGCCCAGACGGGAAAGCCCGGGATGAACGACTCGGGAAAGGCGACAAGTTCCGCCCCCTGGCGGGCGGCTTCGTCGATCAGCGATACGGCTTTGGATACCGTTGCCGCCGCATTCATGTAGACGGGGGCGGCGTGTACGGCCGCGACTTTGACGATGGGAAGATTCATGATTGTTCGTTCCGGACCAGATTAGTGCGATACGGCTTGCGCCGCGCCGATGCCGGTTTCACGGCGCACGGAAAGCTCGGCCCAACGCGCCTCGGAAAGGCGGCTGCGGCTGAGCAGGGAGAAGAGGAAGACAAGAAGAAAGCCAAACGGGATGGAGATAATTCCGGGGTTGCGCAGTTCGATGAGCGGCCTGCGCAGCCCAACGATGCTGCGGGCGTCATCCGGGATGGAAGCCGTGAGCGCCTGCTCGCTCGCAAGTCGGCTGCCGAGCTTCTGGCGGACGTTCTCATCGTGCGCATCGGCGATCTGCCTGGACAGCGCTGTCACGGTTTTCATCGCCGCCTCCTTTTGCAGAAGCGGGTAAGTCATATTGGGCGATACGAGCACCAGGCCGATGGAGAGAATCGTTCCACCCACCACGCCGGCCACGACACCGGCGGTGTTGCAGCGGCGCCAGTACAGCGTGCAGACCAGCGCGGGCAGATTTGCCGAAGCGGCGACCGCGTAGCCCAGCCCCACGAGCTGGGCGACGTTCTGGCCCTTGGCGGCAATGCCGGCCCCCACCGAGATGGCGGCCATGAGCAAGGTGGCGATGCGGGCTGCCGCGACCTGCTCCCGTTCGGTCGCGACGCCATTCTTGATCGCGCCGACATAGACGTCGTGCGCGAGCGCCGACGCCGCCGCCAGGGTCAGGCCAGCCACCACCGCCACGATCGTCGCGAATGAAACGGCGGCAACGATGGCGAGCATGAAATTCCCGAGCAGGCTGTCGGGACCGCCGCCAAGGAACTGCGCGAGCATCGGCGCGGCAAGATTTCCCCCCTTGTCCATCGCCAGGATGGCCTTGGGTCCCACGTTCAGTGCCGCGGAGAAGCCGATGACGACAATCAGGAGGTGGCACATGCCAATGGCGAACATTGCATATAGTGCCGACTTGCGCGCCGCTTTCGCGTCGGGCACCGTGAAGAAACGCATCAGGATGTGGGGCATCGCCGCTGTCCCGAGAACGAGTGCCATGCCGAGGGACACTTGCTCCAGGGGATTCTTCAGGTACAGGCCGGGTGCCAGCAGTCTCTGGCCGGCATCCGCGACGCTCAACGCCGACGTGCCGGCGAGCAACCCCTGGACGTGCTGTCGGATGGCGGCATCGGAGACCACGCCGTGGAAGAATCCTTCGATATTGAATCCGTAGGGCAGCCAGGAAAGGATGACGAGGATCAGGCAGAAGGCGATCAGAAGCAGGGCCTTGAGAACCTGCACCGATGTGGTTGCGCGCATGCCGCCGAACAGCACGTACATCAGCATCAAGGCACCCACGGCGATGACCGACATCTCGTAAGGAATGCCGATCAGCGCCCGCACGATCACGGCGCCGCCGACGATCTGCGGCACCATGTAGAAGAGCGCGACCAGGATGCTGGACACCGCCACCACCAGCTTGGTGGCCCGGAAGTGGTTGCGGAACGCGAGCACGTCGCCGAGCGTGAACTTTCCAAGGTTGCGGCAAGGCTCGGCGATGAGAATGAGCACCGGAATGAAGGATACGAAGAAGCCAACCACGTAGCTGATGCCATCCAGGCCGTACAGCGCGATAAGCCCGGAGACACCAAGGAACGCCGCCGCGGAGAGATAGTCCCCGGCAATGGCGAGTCCGTTCATCCGCGCGCTGATGCCTCCGCCGGCCGTGTAGAAATCGCTTGCCGTCGAATTGCGTCGGGAGGCAACCCATGTAATGCCGAGCGTGAGCAGGAAAAGCACCGCGAAGACGCCGAAGGTCAGTCCGCGATTGTCGGCGCTGACCAGCGTGGGGTTGTCCGCGAGCGCGGCGCTGCTGGCGACCGCAAGCGGCAGCGCGTAAAGGAGTCGTTTGGTCATGGCTGTCCTTCAGGCGATGGCGCGCCGCGCGGCGGCGGCATGGCTCGTGGGGCTGGCTTGCCCGGCGCCACGGGTGAGGGCCGCGGCCGCGGCATCGAGACGCCTGAGCTGAACCGCATAGCGCCAGGCGATGGCGCCGCCGATGAAGTACTGGGCCACGTTGTACCAAAGACCAAGTGTGGTGGACGGCGTGACCCGGATGAGGAGGAGTTGGGGCGCAAACGTCGATACCAGCGGCAGCGAGAAGAAAAACGCCATGCTGATGACGAATAGCCTGACGACGACGATCCGGCGCTGGCGCACGAGCGCGGCAAAATCCGGGTGATCGAAGAGCGCGTGATAGTCGGTTTGTTTGGACATGGCGAACCTCAACGGTTGGGGAAATGCCAGTCGCGGCCCGAAAAATCGGGGATGCGAGGCTGGGCGTTCGGGAGGACAGAAACGAACCAAGGTTAGGGGCGCCCGCCGGATGTGGAAAGCGGAACTTCCGCGCGGTGCCTTGCAAATCTGCAAGGCACTGCGCGCCCTTATCTGGGGCGGGCTGCACAGGGAAAGTGCCGAGCGGGTTTTCGGTGGATTCGCGGTTATTCTTGCAAAAAACCCTGTAGTGGCTTTCGCGCGATGTCCAAAATCAATCCGAACTGGAACGACCTGAAAATTTTCCTCGAGGTGGCGCGCTCGGGGACGCTTGGCGGTGCCGCGCGCCGCCTGAAGTGCGACCAATCGACGATCAGTCGCCACATCAGCCGCCTGGAGGAGGCGATCAACGCGCCGGTTTTCGAGCGTGACAACCAAGGCCTGCACATCACGGCCCGCGGCCAGGCGTTGCTCGAGTACGTCGAGGCCATGGAGTCAAACGTGGTGGCGCTCGGCGAGTTCCTGGGCGGCTCGCACAAGGAACCGTCCGGTACCGTCAGGGTTGGCACCATGGAAGGGATCGCTTCTCTGTACCTCGCCGGCGAGTTCGTGACGTTCTCGCGCCGATTTCAGAAGATTGCCGTGGAACTCGTCACAACGACTCAGCAGATGCACGTGAACCAACGCGAGGCGGACGTGTTCCTGAGCTTCTTTCCGCCAGACGGCAAATCGCTGGATGTCGTGCCTACCGGCGCATTTCCGCTGCACCTTTATGCGGCGCCGGCATACCTGTCCAAACACGGCACGCCGGCGGGACTGGCAGACTTGCCCGACCACCAGTTCTCCACGTACGTGGATGACCTGATCCAGCTCGACACGGTGAGGTGGCTGGATGAGGCGATCACCAGACCCAAGATCGGGTTCCAGTCGTCGAGCATGATCGCGCAATTGTTTGCCGCGGTCGCCGGGGCCGGCATCGTGATGCTTCCGTCTTTCGCGAACGCGGAGCGCTTTGGCCTGGTGAAGATTCTCGACGGCCAGGTAAAGGTGAGCAGGACGATATGGATGACCGTGCATAGAGACCTGCAATACCTGCCGCGCATCAAAGCCGTCACGAGATTCCTGCAGGAGACCATTTCGCGCGACTATCCGCTCCCGCGAAGCGCGCAGATCCGCATTGGCGCCTAGCGGGCCGGCCGCACCACGCGACAAAGCTGGCGGGAACGGCGCCCGGGGCGGCATACTACGGCGCATCCTCACCCGCGAGAAGGGACTCCCTCATGGCAGGCCTCCGATGACACGCCGCCGGACGAGCAGCGGCGCGAAGCTCTGGAACACGCTCAGCAAGATCGCCACGCGCAACGTGCGGCGCGCGCAGCGCACCGTCACGCGCAGCGCGATCCAGTCGGCGGTCAGGCAGGGCGAGGCGATGAGCAAGGCCGCGCAGCGCGTGCTCAGCGGCGTGGCCTCGCCGGTGGCGGCGCCGGTGAGCCGGGCCGGCGGGCGCTGGGAGGAGGGCAGCTGGGGGCTGGGGCCGCTGGTGCAGCGCCGCTACCGGCTGTTCGTGCCGAGCGGCGTGAGCGCGGCGCGCCCGGCGCCGCTGCTGGTGCTGCTGCATGGCTGCGGGCAGGATTCGGCCAGCTTCGCCGCCTGCACGCGCGCCGCGGCGCTGGCGCGCGGCGCGCGCTGCGTGGTGCTGATGCCGGAGCAGTCCTCGCACGCCAATGCGCAGCGCTGCTGGAACTGGTTCCGCTCGGCGGCGCGCGTGGCGACCGAGGCGGCCCTGCTGATGGCCATCGTCGACCACGTCTGCGAGCAGCGCCTGGTGCGGCCAGCCGAGGTGTTCGCGCTGGGCCTGTCGGCCGGCGGCGCGATGGCGCAGATCCTGGGCCTGCGCTATCCGGACCGCTTCGCCGCGGTCGGCTCGCACTCGGGCGCGGTGGCGCTCAGCGCCGGCAATGCCGCGCAGGCGGCGCGCGTCATGCAGGGCAAGGGCCAGCCCGACCTGCAGGCCGCGCGCCTGTTGCTGGCGGGACGCCGGCCGCCGCCGCTGCTGTTGCTGCACGGCAGTGCCGACCATGTGGTGGATTTCGACAACGCGCTGGCCGCCGCCGCGCTCTGGCAGCAACTGCTGCCGGCCGCGCCGCTGGCCGCCGCGCCGCGCCGCGTCCAGCGCGGCCAGCGCCGGCCCTTCGACGTGTTCGCGTGGTCGGACGCGGGCCGGCCCTATGTCCGGCTGGTGCGCATCGAAGGGCTGGGCCATGCGTGGAGCGGCGGGCCGTCCAGCCAGGCCTTCAGCGATCCCGCCGGCCCCGATGCGCTGCGCATCGCGTGGCAGTTCTTCATGCGGTGCCTGGCGGCGGCGGAGGCGGAGGCGGTTCGCCGTCCCGCAGCCGGGCAAGCGGCGCTTGCATGACCACGTCGCTTTCCGGGTACGCCACGCACGGCAGGATGTAGCCCTCGTCGCGCTCGTCGAAGCTCACGCCCGGCCACGCGATGCGGTAGCCCACGTGCCCGGCCGAGAGCCGGCACAGGCAGGCGCGGCAGGTGCCGTTGCGGCACGAGCTGGGCAGTTGCACGCCGGCCTGCAGCGCGGCCTGCAGCAGCGTCTGCGCGCCCGGCGCGGCGAAGCCCCGGCCCAGCGGTTCCACGCGCGCGTGGAAGACCGGCGCCGCTGGTGTTTCCGCTGGCGTTTCCGCGCTCACGGCTGCGCTCCGTTCTCGCCGTCGCCCTCGCCGTCGCCCTCATCGGGATCGGGAAAGCGCGCGCGCCCGTGGGTGGCGTCGCGCAGCGCGGCGCGCGCGGCGTCCAGCTCGCTGGCCGGCAGCCGGATCGTCAGGCGCGCGGCGGCGCCGTGCTCGCCGTGCGTCAGCGTGTGGCCGGCCTGTTCGATCCAGCGGCGCACGCGCGCCTCGTCGGCGTAGTCCACCTCCACCACCAGCCCGGCATAGGCGATGCGCTCGATGCGCTGCGCGTCCTTCAGCGCCACCGCGATGGCGTCCGTGTAGGCGCGCACGAGGCCGCCCGCGCCCAGCTTGATGCCGCCGTAGTAGCGCACCACGGCCGCCAGCACGCCCTCCAGCTCATGGTGGCGCAGCACTTCCAGGATCGGCCGGCCGGCGGTGCCGGACGGCTCGCCGTCGTCGGACATGCCCGAATGCCCCCCGGCCAGCAGGGCCCAGCAGACATGGGTGGCGCCGGGATGTTCGGCGCGCAGGCGCTGCAGCTCGGCGGCGGCGGCGGCGCGGTCGGCCACCGGGATGGCGTAGCCGATGAAGCGGCTCTTGCGGATTTCCAGTTCGGCCTGGAGCGGAAAGGCGAGGGTGTAGGTCGGCACTGATCGGGCCACGCCGGGCTGCGGCGGCGGGCGGAAAAAACGGAAGGACGGCGCCGCGGGCTGCGGGCGTGCGCCAGTGTACCGCAGCGGGCCGCCCGGCCCGGCCTGGGGCGCCGCGCGGGGGCGCCGCGCAGACGCGGCGGGCCTCCTGGATGTCTGCAAAGTAAGTCAGTTTAAACAAGCTGTCACAAATGGTTCATAGCATGCGACTCGGCCTGATCGCTGCGCGGTCGTTGTCCCCATCGGCGCGCGGCACGGTGGCGCCACGTGCGTCGCTCACCCACTCACAAAATAAACGGGAAAGAAGAATGATCGACAAACCGGATGCTTCCCGCCGCAAGGCACTCAAATTCCTGGCCGGCGCACCGATGCTGCCGCTCGGCCTCGGCGCGACCGCGCTGCTGGCCGGCTGCGGCGGCGGCGACGATGCCGTGGCCGCGCCCGCTCCCGCCGCGCCCGCGGCGCCGGGCACGCCCGCCGCGACCTTCAGCACCGCCGAATTCACCGGCATGTCCGCGCCGGCGCTGTCCAACCCGGCCGCGATGGCGACCACCACGGTCGGCTCGAGCCTGAAGGTGTCGTTCAGCGACGGCAGCAGCCAGACCTACAAGCTGGCCTACCAGCCGTTCTTCATGACCGGCGACACCGTGGCCGACGTCAAGGGCGGCCAGATCCTGGTCGGCGGCTACTTCGACATCAACAACCAGCCGATCATCGACAAGTCCGTGGCCGGCAAGGAACGCCAGTTCTTCTCCGACTCGCCGGACGGCACCTCGCTGCTGAAGATCGACGGCGCCAAGGTGGCCGGCGTGAAGGGCAACACGGTGTTCGCCGTGGTGCAGTTCGAGTACACCACCCGCAACCAGGCGAACGCCACCATGTACGGCCGCCTGCCGTCGCCGATCGCCGTGCTGACGCTGGACCAGGATCCCGCCACCGGCAAGCTGAGCCTGGTCAAGTACCACAACGTCGACACCTCGTCGGCCAACGGCCTGTGGATCACCTGCGGCGCGAGCCTGTCGCCGTGGAACACGCACCTGTCGAGCGAGGAATACGAGCCGGACGCGTTCCTCAACGCGACCAACCCGCTCGACGCCACCTACCTCGACCTGGTCGACCAGTACGCCAAGTACGCCGCGAATCTCTACGGCAACGCGAGCATCCCGCTCAACCCGTATCTCTATGGCCACCTGCCCGAGGTCACGGTCAACCCGGACGGCACCGCCAGCATCAAGAAGCACTACTGCCTGGGCCGCATCTCGCACGAGCTGGTGCAGGTGATGCCGGACAACCGCACGGTGCTGATGGGCGACGACGCCACCAACAGCGGCCTGTTCCTGTTCGTGGCCGACAAGGAGAAGGATCTCTCCGCGGGCACGCTGTACGTGGGCAAGGTCGGCACCGGCTTCTCCATCGATCCCGCCGCCGCCGGCGCCGACCTGACCTGGGTCAAGCTCGGCCACGCCACCAGCGCGGAAGTCGAGGCGATGGCCAAGTCGCACCGCCCGGCCGACATCATGGACGTGGTGTACGCCGATCCGCTCGACAACACCTACACCAAGATCTTCGCCAACGGCGCGGCCCAGTGGATCAAGGTCGTGCCGGGCAAGGAGCGGGTCGCCGCGTTCCTGGAAACCCACCGCTACGCCTTCCTCAAGGGCGGCAGCATGGGCTTCACCAAGATGGAAGGCACCACCGTCAACATCAAGGACAAGATCGCCTACTCCGCGCTGCAGAACATCCAGGACTCGATGGTGAAGAACAACGCCAAGGGCTGGAACGCGCAGAGCAACATCTCGGTCGACGCGGCGCTCAAGGCCGGCGGCGTGATGCAGCACAAGCTGGCCGGCGGCCAGAAGGACCTGGACGGCGCCGCGATCAACAGCGAATGGGTGCCGGTGCACACCAGCGCGCTGCTCGTGGGCAAGGACATCGCCGCCGATGCGCTGGGCAACACGGCCGACCCGGACCTCGTCGCCAACCCGGACAACCTGAAGTTCTCGGAAAAGATGCGCACCCTGTTCATCGGCGAGGACAGCGGCCAGCACATCAACAACTTCCTGTGGGCCTACAACGTCGACACCAAGAAGCTGGCCCGCGTGCTGTCCACCCCGTCGGGCGCCGAATCGACCGGCCTGCATGCGGTCGACGAGCTCAACGGCTGGACCTACATCATGAACAACTTCCAGCACGCCGGCGACTGGAATGCCACCTTCCACGCCAAGGTACAGCCCACGCTGGACCCGCTGGTGCGCGCCAACTACAAGGACAGGTTCGGCGCGGCGGTCGGCTACCTGACCGCCGAGGCCACCAGCGTCAAGACGAGCAAGGCTTGAGCGCAATAGCCTGACCCGTGGCCGCGAGGCCGCGGGCCGGGCCCGCGGCAAAATGCCCCCGGCGAGCGATCGCCGGGGGCATTTTGTTTTGCGCCGCCGGGCATGCCTGCTAACCTTGCGGCACGCTGCCCCACAAAAAACAGGAGATACACGATGCCGACACGAGACGAGCAACTCCAGGCGCGCCGCATGGCCCCGGCCACCGACCGCAACCGCGACGCCATCCTGGCGGTGCTGCGCCGCGTCCTGCCGTCCAGCGGCCTGGTGCTGGAGATCGCCAGCGGCACCGGCCAGCACGCGGCGCATTTCGCCGCGGCGCTGCCGGGCCTGACCTGGCAGCCGAGCGACCCGGAGCCGGCCGCGCGCGACTCGATCGCGGGCTGGACCGCGCACGCCGGGCTGGCCAACGTGCTGCCGCCGCTGGCGCTGGACGTGCGCCAGCAGCCGTGGGGCATCGAGGCCGCGCAGGCGCTGGTCTGCATCAACATGATCCACATCGCGCCGTGGTCGGCGGCCGAGGCGCTGTTCGCCGGCGCCGGCCGCCTGCTGCCGGCCGGCGGCGTGCTTTACCTGTATGGCCCCTATCGCCGCAACGGCGAGCACACGGCGCCGAGCAATGCCGCCTTCGACGCGCAATTGCGCAGCGCGGACGCGCAATGGGGCGTGCGCAATATGGAAGATATTGCCGCGCTCGGCGAAGCGGAAGGCTTTCGCCTGGACGAGCCAATTCCGATGCCGGCGAATAATTTCAGCCTGGTATTCCGCAAATAGGGGAAATGCCGGAATGCGCCGGGAATGCGCGGCCGCAATCAGTGGCGGTCAGTGGTGGTGCATCCGGGCGCGAGCGCTGCGCGAATGCGCGGGGCAAGAGGGAAACGGCCAGGGCGGAGTTGAGGCGGGATTCAGGCGCGGCCAAGGCGTGGCGGGAGTGCGGCTAAAACACAGCGGAAGGAAGACCAGGCCGTGCGCGCGGAGAACGCGGGCAGGAGGGCGGACAGAAAGGCGGGCAGGAAAAGCGGCAATGCCGGGCTGGCGTGCCGGCCGGCCAGGCGCCAGCCGGTCTGCACGAGCAAGGTGCGCGGCGCGGAGCATGGCGCGGATCGCCGCGCGCATCTCCGGGCCGCGCCGGGCCCAGCGCGATTTACTTCGCTGCGACGGGCGCTGCTTCTGCTTCGGTCTTCACGGCAGCGGCCTTCCTGGGTGCTGCCGGCTTCTTTGCGACGGCCTTCTTGGCTGCCTTGGGAGCGGCCTTCGGTGCTGCTGCCTTCGGCGCTGCCGGCTTGGCGGCGGCCTTCTTGGCGGCGGCCTTCACTGCCGGCTTCTTGGCGGCGGGCTTGGCCTTGGCCTTTGCCTTTTGCGCGGCCAGCTTTTCCTTGGCGATCTGCTTCTCGGCCAGCAGGGCCTTCTTCACGGCTTCGGCGACCTGCACGATGTCGCGCTTGGCGGTCTCGATGGCCTTCTTCGAATCTGCGCGCAGCTTCAGCAGGGCCTTCTTGGCGGCGGCCAGTTCGCGCGACAGGACGCTGGCCTTCTTCGCGGGCACGGCGGCCTTCTTGGCGGCGGCCGGCTTGGCCTTTGCGGCTGCGTTGGTCTTTACAACTTTCTTGGTGGTCACGGCCATGATGATTTACCCGTTAGTTTGTGGAGCGCGGAGTATAACCTTTCGCGCGCCATGACTTCCACGCGTTCAAATAAATGCGGTTGATTTCCAACGGAAAAACGTGCGCCGATACAACGCCCTTATCCGGACCCGGCGCGCGCCGAAGATGAAAATATGGCCCACGTATGGGCCTTTTCGTAATTTCGCCGGTTTCAGCGGGTATTGATCCGGACCTTGATGCCGTCCGGCAGCACGGTGATCGCGCCGGGCTCTATATCCTTGCCGGCCACGCGCAATTGTTCCGGCGTGAACGTGTAAAGCGGGTAATCGCGCAGCACCTGCTGCGCCACCACGGCGCCGATCGCGTTCAATTGCTCGCCGTATTGCGCCGGCATGCCGTCGACCTGCACGCGCTCGACGGACGGATTGTCCAGCAGCACCGCGCGCTTGTCCGGGTCGTAGCGCAGGCCGCTGCTCAGCGACAGCTTGCCGGTGATCGGCGGCGCGGGCAGCAGCGTGTTGCTGACCTGCGCGTCCATCTGCGTGCTCACGCGGTTGCCGGCGTCGTCGAGGACCAAGCGCGGATTGGCCAGCCGCACGTCGAGCACCTGGCCGTAGCGCAGCCGCGCGGGAAAGCGCTTGTCGATGGCCTCCTGCAGCTCCTGGCGCGAGAACGTGTAGTCGCCGGTCCAGACGTTGTAGCCGGCCCGGGCGCCGGCGCTGCCGAGCGCGGCAAGCGCGCCGCACAGCACGAAGCGCGCGGCGGCGCGGGTGGCGCGGATGGCGTTCGGCTTCGTTTTCATGCGGCTCCTCCGGGTTGGCGCGCGGGTTCAGGGTCAGACGCGGCGGCGGCGGGGATGTTCCTGTCGCGTGTCGCCGGCGCTCAGTAATGCGGCGGGATTTCGTGCCGCGGGCCGTTGTCGGCACCGCCCGGGCCGCCCGAGCGCATCTGCTGGTAGAGCGCCTGGAGCTGTTCCTGCAGCAGGTCGATCTGGCGCTGCTGGCGCGCCACGGCGAGGTTCAGCGTCTCGAGCAGGTCGTCCTGGAAGGCGACCTTGATCTCCAGTTCGGTCAGGCGGGATTCCATCGCGCGTTCTCCGTATTCGTTTCGGTGTGCATGCCGCTGCCGCTGCCGGCTGTGTTCCGGCACGGGAGGCGGCCGCGCATTGTAAGGCAGGCCCCGGCTTGCTTCTCGCTTGCCTCTCGCGCCGCGCCGGTGTAACGTTGCGCATCCACCGGCCGATCCAGTATGGCGATCCGCGCCGGGCACACGGACCATCATGACCGCAGCCACGCACTTCCAGCTTGCCGCCGACGCTCCCCTCGCGGGCGCGGCGCTGCCGTGCGCGGTCTTCATCGCCTCGCCTCCCCCTGTCGCTTCCCCGCCGCGCGCGCGGGCCGGCACCGCGCCGCCGCCGCCGTCCACGCGGGGCTGACCGGGCCGACTCCCGACCCCCGGCCCGTCTTTCCATCTTCGGCTTTTTCCCCTGCCGCACGCATGGCGCGTGACCGGCACCGGCTTGCCGAAGGTTTTCGACGCGAAGTCTTCGAAGGCATCCGGCCACGGGCCGGATGCCCGCGACAGGTGAACATCATGACATTGAACAAAACCGCCCTGGGCGCGCATGGCTCGACCGCGCTCTTCGTGCTGCTGTGGAGCAGCGGCGCGATCTTCGCGCGGCTCGGGCTCGAGTATGCATCCGCCTTTGCCCTGCTGGCCGCGCGTTTCGCGCTCGCGCTGCTGGTGCTGCTGGCGCTGGCCGCGTGGCGGCGGCGCTGGCTGCCGGCGCCGGGCACGCGCCTGCGCGTGATGGCCGCCGGCCTGCTGATGACCGGCGCCTATTCGATCTGCTACCTGCTCGCGCTGGCGCGCGGCGTGACGCCGGGCGTGCTGGCCACCGTGCTGGGCGCGCAGCCGGTGCTGACCTTGCTGCTGGTGGAGCGGCGCTATCCGCTGCGCCGGCTGGCGGGCCTCGCGGCCGCGCTGTGCGGGCTGGTGCTGGTGGTGTCGGCGAGCATCGGCCGCGCGCGGCTGTCGCCGACCGGCGTGGGCTTCGCGCTGGCCGCGCTGGCCTGCATGACGTTCGGCGCGATCCTGCAGAAAGGCATCCGGCAGGCGCCGCTCGACGTGCTGCCGCTGCAATACGGCGCTGGGCTGGCGCTGTGCCTGCTGTTCGTGCCGTTCCAGCCGATGACGGCCACGCCGGCGGCGGGCCTGCTGCTCTCGCTGGCGTGGCTCGCGCTGGTGATCTCGGTGGGCGCCACGCTGCTGCTGTACCGGTTGATCCAGGCCGGCAACCTCGTCAGCGTGACCAGCCTGTTCTACCTCGTGCCCGCCGTGACGGCGCTGCTGGACTACCTGTTCCTCGGCAACCGGCTCACGGCGTCCACCCTCGCGGGCATGGGCGCCATCGTGGCCGGGCTCGCGCTGGTGTTCGGGCGAGCGGCCGGCCAGCGCTAGCGCCGGGCGGCGGCGCGCCGCGCCGTCACGCGTGCGCCACTGCCGGGGCGACGACCTGCGCCGGCAGGACCAGCTCGGGCACGCCCTGCAGCAGCGGCGTGGCGATCGCGCCCGGCGCGAAGCGCGCGGGGGCTTCGCGGGCCAGCCGGCGCAGGCGCTGCAGGCGCGCTTCGAGGCCGGCGTCGGGCTGGGTGTCGAGGCTCAGCGTGGACGGGCAGGCCACGCCGAGCACGTCCAGCGCCTGCTTGAAGTTGGCCGGCGTGAGGCCTTCGGCCGGATTCACGGCGACCGTGTGCGGGCGCAGGCAGGCGTATCGCTCGTCCCGCAGCGACGCGGTGTCGCAGGTCAGGATGGCGAACGCCTGCGGCGCGGGGCGCTTGGCGAAATAGGCGGCGACGCGCGCGGCATGGCCGCCGGGCACGTCGGGCGTCATGCCTTCGACCTGCAGGTCGAGCTGCTGCAGGATCGCCGCGGGCACGCCGCGGCGCCACGCTTCGGAGACCACCACGCGCGCGCCGGCGAGGCCGAACAGGCGGCGCACGAAGCCGAGCGCGAGCGGATCGAAGAAACGGACGTCGCGCAGGGTGCCGGTATCGGGAATCCCGCCCAGCCGGGCCTCGGAGCGGCCCGAATAGAGGACACCGGGGACGTCGAGCATGATGAGGCGTTCTGACATGATTTCCTGTTCTGGTGGCAGCGCCGTGGTTGGCACGTGTTGAAGATTACGACGCGGGCCGGGAAATCTGCAGTGCGCTATGCGGCCTAATGTGCAACATATCTGTAACTTGAGATGCGGCTTCGTAAATTTCATCCGTTCGCCGCGGCGAGTTGTTTCGCGCCGAAACAACTCGCCCAGCTCGCCCAGCTCGCCCAGCTCGCCCAGCTCGCCCGACTCGCCCAGCTCGCCCGCGCGGGACGCCGGCGCCGGTGCGCGGCGTCCCGCGGCTTCACAGGTTGATGAGCAGGTAGGCCACGGCGACGGCGCCGATGGCGCAGAGGGTCTTGCGGTAGATCGAGGACATTGGCTGTTCTCCCGGTTGCACGTTGGACAAAGGGCGCGCGCGCCCGCTGGCAAGGTGCCGTGCGGGGAGATCAGGACAGCATGGCGATGTCCCGCCTTCCCCGCACGGCGAGGAAAAGCACGGCGGCGAGACCCCGGGGGGCCGCCGCGCGCGCGCAGGCCGGCGCGGCCTGCGGGGCAGGCGGGAGGGCGGCGCGCGGAGCGGTCGGGACGATGGGCATGCGGCGTTCGGGCCGGGTTCGGGTTGGCGGTTGGCGTACGGCCGCAATCTCGGGCCGCCGCCGGACTGGTCCTTATGCCATAGCGGGCATGTCCTGTCCAGCCGGCCCCGCGCCGGCGGCGTTGCCTAGAATGGACTTTCCCCCAACCAGCAGGAGGTCCCATGCATCTCGAAGGTTCCTGTCACTGCGGCGCCGTCGGCTTCAGCCTCGAGGCCGATTCCCCTTATCCGTTCATGCACTGCCATTGCTCGATCTGCCGCAAGACGGCCGGCGGCGGCGGTTATGCCATCAACCTCGGCGGCGACGCCGCCACGCTCAAGGTCCGCGGCAGGAAGCACATCGGCATCTATCACGCCGTGATGCGCGAGCCGGGCCGGCGCGCGTACCGCTCGCAGGCGCAGCGGCATTTCTGCCTCAAGTGCGGCAGCGCGCTGTGGCTGTGGGACCCGCGCTGGCCGGAGCTGGTGCACCCGCAGGCGTCGGCCATCGACACGCCGCTGCCCAGGCCGCCCGAAGTGGTGGAGGCCGCGCTGGACTACGCCGCGCCGTGGGTGGACGTGCCCACGGGCCGCGGCCACGTGCATTGCGGCACGTGGCCGGCGGAGTCGCTGGCCGAGTGGCACCGGCGCAAGGGCCTGCTGGGGTAGGCGTTCAGGCGGGGAGGCGGATGGCGGCGCTCAGCCGCGCACCAGCATGATCGCCGCGGTGGCGATCAGGCACAGCGAGAACAGCGCGCGCAGGCGCCGCTCGGGCATGCGGTGGGCCAGCGCCACGCCCCACGAGATGGTCAGCATGCCGCCCAGCGAGAGCGGGATGCCGCTGGCCCAGTCGACGTGGCCGGCGCTGGCGTAGGTGGCCAGCGCCACCACCGCGCCGGGCGTGACCAGCGCCAGCGCCAGCCCCTGCGCCGCCGCCTGCCGGAAGCCGAACAGGCCGACCAGCGCGGGCGCGGCCACCACGCCGCCGCCCACGCTGAAAAAGCCCGAGAACGCGCCGCCCACGGCGCCCAGCGCGGGCATCCAGCGCGGCGACAGGCGCGCCCGCTGCACGGTGGCGGCGCGTCCCGGCAGCAGGCGCCACAGGAAATACAGCGCCATGCCGATCATGAAGCAGGCGAAGATGCGGCGCAGCAGCACGGCATCCATCGCGGTCGCGGCGCGGGCCGCCAGATAGGTGGCCAGCACCGCCGACAGGCCCAGCACCACGGCCGTGCGCAGCGCGATGTCGGCGCGGCGGCGGTACTGCCAGAAGCCGATCAGCACGTTGGGCGCGATCATCACCAGCGCGGTGCCCTGCGCCAGCTGCTGGTCCATGCCGTACAGCAGGCCCAGCGCCGGAATCGCGATCAGCCCGCCGCCGATGCCGAACAGGCCGCCCACGGCGCCCAGCGCCCCGCCAAGGCCGAAGATCATCAGGGAGGACAGCAGGGAATGGTCGGGCATGGGAACGGAGGGCTGGGGGAATGGCGAAATGGCGAAACGGCGCCGGCAACACGGGCAACGCGGCGCAATACAGGGCAGCACGGAACGATGCCGCGGACGGTGCCGGGCGGCCTAGCCGGACAATATGACCGCCCCGGGACAGGGCGGCCGAAAGCCGGGAAACCAGCCAGGAAGCAAGCCGGGAAACGGCGGGCCGATGCGGCACTGCAACACCCATTTCCATGCCGGCGCGCTGCCCCTGTCTCGCGGACGCAAAGTGCGTAATCATACGAGCCTTTGCCGATGGCTGCCGCCCGCGCGTGCTTTCCTCACGAAAGTGGCGCTTTCGTCAGGGTTTTCCCTCGAAATCGGCGCGTTCCTACGATTACGCCGGCTTTTGCTGCGCTGATGAAAGCCGTTTGTAATGCGTTTCAGTTTGAATGCGCACGGGATATGTCGCGCCCCTTCGGCCGACCGGCGCCCGTTTGCGGATGCCGGCACGAACGCGGCATGTTTCATGGAGATAAGTGAAAGTTCGCGGCCGCGGTGCACCGATCGGCCGTCATGGTCGTTTACCGCACACTAAAGTCGAACCGAGCCTGATTGATCGTGTCATTTTCCTTTCCACGTTTCTTGCTGACGAGCCTGCTCAGCGCCCTTGCCGGCGTCGCCGTGGCCGGCTCGGATGTCCCCCCGAGCGCGCCGCTGCCGGCGGACGGCCCGTGCGTGGCGCCGCCCGCCAGGGCCGCGCTGACCCTGGCGCAGGTGCGCCTCGACGCGGTGCGCTGCAACCGCGACATCATCGCCGCGCGCCGCAATGAAGAGGCCAGCCAGGCCGACATCCAGATCGCCTCGCAGCGGCCCAACCCGGTGCTCAGCCTGGGCGTGGCCAACATCAACCCGCACCAGGGCTTCAATTCCGGCGGCCCGCGCAGCAAGACCGTGGATTCCACGCTGCGCGTGGACCAGGTGATCGAGACCGCCAACAAGGGCAACCTGCGCGTGGAAAGCGCGCGCGCCTCCAGCCGCGCCGCCGGCGAGATGCTGGAAGCGGTCATCACCCAGCAGTCCAGCGCGGTCGACCAGGCGTTCTTCGCGGCGCTGGTCAGCCAGGAGCGCGTGGCCGTGCTCAACGAGACGCTGGCCCTGTACGGCCGCACCCAGCAGGCCAACGAGGTGCGCCTGAAGGCGGGCGACGTGTCGCGCGCCGACGTGACCAAGCTCCAGCTCGACGTGCTGCGCGCGCAATCCGACCTGCGCGCGGCGACGGCCGGCTACGCCAGCGACAAGGCCGCGCTGGCGCAGGCCGTCGGCGTGCCCGGCACGCTGGCCGACAACCGGCTGGTGGCCGACTGGCCCGAGCTCGGCGTGCCGGTGCCGGAACCCGACGCCGACACCGTGCAGCGCCGCCCCGACGTGGCCGCCGCCGAGGCCCGCCTGGCCGCCGCCGCCAGCGCGCGCGACCTGGCCCGCGCCGGGCGCGTGCCGGACGTCACCGTGGGCGCGCAGGCCGAGCACTATCCGGTCTCCGACGCCAACCAGACCGGCAGCGGCAACAGCTTCGGCGTGTTCGTGTCGATCCCGCTGTTCGTGCGCCACAGCTTCGGCGGCGAGGCCCGCCGCGCCGAGGTGGACTACTACGCCGCGCTGGACGACCGCAACCGCGTGCTGCTCGAGGCGCAGAACGAGCTGGAGCGCTCGCGCAGCCAGCTCGAGGCCGCGCGCCTGTCGCTCAAGCAGATGGTCGAGAGCGTGGTGCCCGCCGCCGAAAGCGTGGCCGGCAGCGCCGAGTTCGCCTATTCCAGGGGCGCCAGCGGCGTGCTGGACCTGCTCGACGCGCGCCGCGCGCTGCGCCAGACCCGCCTCGACGCGGTGGCCGCGCGGGGCGAGTACGCCAAGTCGCTGTCGGCCTACCGCGCCGCCCTGCAGTCCTCACCCAATGCCCAGGCTCGTACCGATGTGCCGCGTCCTTAATCCCGTGTCCGCTCCGATGTCTGCTTCGATGTCCCCGATGACTGCTACGCCCGCTTCGATCTCTCCCGCCCGCCCGGGCCTGCGCGTGCGCCTGGCCACGCTTTCGCTGGTCGCGCTGGCGCTGGCCGCCTGCGGCAAGCAGGAAGCCCCGCCGCCCAGCGACGACCCCAAGGTCGCCGGCAACGTGGTCGAATTCCCCGCTTCCGTGAAGACCCTGCCCGGCATCGCCGGCGAAGCGGTCAAGAGCGGCGGCGAGCGCATGCTGAGCCTGCCCGGCCGCCTGGTGTGGAACGAAGACCGCACCGTGCGCGTGTCCAGCCCGTTCGCCGGGCGCGTGACCGAGGTGCTGGCGCAGCCGGGCACCGGCGTGAAGGCCGGCCAGGTGCTGGCCACGCTGACCTCGACCGACTTCGGCATGGCCCAGGCCGACGCGCGCAAGGCCGCGGCCGATGCCGCCTACGCCGGCAAGGCGCTGGCGCGCCAGCGCGAGCTGTTCGCGGCCGGCGTGGTGGCGCAGAAGGACCTGGAGCAGACCCAGGCCGACGCCGCGCGCGCCAGCGCCGACCTGCAGCGCACCCAGGCCGCGCTGCGCCAGTACGGCGCCCCGGCCCAGGGCGACGGCGCGGTCAACCGCTTCGCCCTGCGCACGCCGATCGACGGCCTGCTGGTGGAGCGCAACATCAACGTCGGCATGGAGCTGCGCCCGGACCAGCCGCCCGCCGCGCCGCTGTTCCTGGTCACCGACCCGACCGAGCTGTGGGCCCAGGTGGACGCCGCCGAGGCCGACCTCGCGCTGTTCAAGCCCGGCGTGAGCGTGCAGCTGGTGTCGAGCGCCTATCCCGGCGAGACCTTCCCGGGCAAGGTGGTCAAGGTCGCCGACTACGTCGATCCGGTCGCGCGCAGCATCAAGGTGCGGCTGTCGGTGCCCAACGCGGACCGCCGCCTGAAGGCCGAGATGTTCGTCACGGCCCGGCTGCCGGCGGCCTCGTTCCAGGGCATCTCGGTGCCGTCCAAGGCCGTGTTCCTGGCCGACAACCGCCACTACGTGTTCGTGCGCGCCGCGCAGAACCGCTTCGAGCGCCGCCCGGTCAGGCTGGGCGTGTCGCTGCCCGGCACCACCGAGGTGGTGGACGGCCTCAAGGCGGGCGACGTGGTGGTGACCGACGGCAATCTGTACCTGCAGGACATCCTGCGCGACGCCACCGCGGTGAACGCCGCGCGTGCCGGCGAAGCCGGCGGCAGCTCCGGCGCGAAGCAGTGAGGAAGACCGCCACATGATTTCGCGTATCGTTCATTTCGCGCTGCACCAGAAGCTGTTCGTCTGGCTCGGCCTCGCCATCTTCATCGGGGGTGGCCTGGCGGCCTTCAAGAACCTGCCGATCGAAGCCTTCCCGGACGTCTCCGACATCCAGGTCAACGTCATCACGCTGTACCCGGGCCGCGCCGCCGAGGAAGTCGAGCGCCAGGTCACGATCCCGATCGAGACCGCGCTGGCGGGCACGCCGAATTCCGTGCGGGTGTTCTCGCACACCCAGTTCGGCCTGTCCTTCCTGATGGTCACGTTCAACGACAAGGCCACCGACGTGGTGGCGCGCCAGCAGGTCATCGAGCGCCTGCGCGGCGTGGACCTGCCCGACGGCGTGCAGCCGGACCTGGCGCCGCTGTCCACCGCCATCGGCGAAATTTTCCGCTTCCGCCTGACCGGCAAGGGCTACACCGCGCAGGAGCTGCGCACGCTGCAGGACTGGGTGGTGGAGAAGAACCTGCGCCAGGTGCCCGGCGTGGCCGACCTCGTCACCATCGGCGGCACCATCAAGCAGTACGAGGTGAACCCCAACCTGGCGAAGATGCGCGACGCCAAGATCTCGCTGGCGCAACTGTTCACCGCGCTGCAGCGCGCCAACTCCAACGCCGGCGGCGGCGCCGTGGCCAACGGGCGCCAGCAGTTCCTGCTGCGCTCGCTGGGCAGCTTCCGCACCTCGGCCGACATCGCCAGCGTGGTGGTGACGGAAGTCAACGGCACGCCGATCCTGGTCAGGGACATTGCCGACGTGAAGGTCGGCGCGGCGCCGCCGCAGGGCCTGATGGGCCAGGACGACGAGGACGACATCGTCTCGGGCATCGTGGTGATGCGCAAGGGCGAGAACCCCTCGCTGGTGCTGGAGGCGCTCAAGAAGAAGATCGAGCTGCTGGACAACCAGATCCTGCCCAAGGGCGTGAAGATCGTGCCGTACTACGACCGCTCCACGCTGATCGACAAGACCCTGCACACCGTGTTCGGCAACCTGGTCGAGGGCGCGCTGCTGGTGATGGCGGTGCTGTACCTGTTCCTGGCCAACGTGCGCGCCGCGGCCATCGTGGCGCTGGTGATCCCGCTGGCGCTGCTGTCCACGTTCATCGGCCTGACCTGGGTGGGCATTCCGGCCAACCTGCTGTCGCTCGGCGCGATGGACTTCGGCATCATCGTCGACGGCGCCGTGATCGTGGTGGAGAACATCTTCAAGCGCCTCGGCGAGCTCAAGGAGCAGCAGATCAAGGACAGCCGCGCGCGCATGCACGCGATCCTGCAGGCCACCACCGAGGTGGGCCGCCCGACCGTGTTCTCGATGATCATCATCATCGCCGCGCACATCCCGATCTTCACGCTGCAGCGCCACGAAGGGAAGATCTTCGCGCCGATGGCCTACACCGTGACCGGCGCGCTGATCGGCTCGCTGATCATCTCGCTGACGGTGGTGCCGCTGCTGTGCCACCTGCTGCTGACCAAGAACATCGCGCACGACGACAACTTCGTGGTCCGCCACAGCAAGCGCATCTACGAGCCGATGCTGGCCTGGGCGCTCGACCACAAGCGCACCGTGGTGGGCATCGCGCTGGGCCTGCTGGTGGCCACCGTGGGCGTGGGCAAGTTCCTCGGCAGCGAGTTCCTGCCCGAGCTCGACGAAGGCTCGATGTGGGTCAGCTTCGACCTGCCGGCCTCGGTCTCGCTCGACGAGGCGCGCGACCAGGCGCGCCGCCTGCGCGGCGTGATCCGCAAGACGCCCGAGGTCAACACCACCATCTCCAAGGTGGGCCGCCCCGACGACGGCACCGATCCCAAGCTGATCAACACCGTCGAGATCCTGGTGGACCTGAAGCCGGACAAGCAGTGGCGCGCCGGCTACGACAAGCGCAAGATCATCAACGAGATCAACGCCAACCTGCGCCAGCTGCCCGGCATCGAGCCCAATTTCTCGCAGCCGGTGCGCGACAACATCCTCGAGAGCATCTCCCAGATCAAGGGCCAGATCGTGATCAAGGTGCAGAGCGACAGCCTCGAGCACAACAAGCAGGTGGCCGACCAGATCCTGGCCAACGTGCAGTCGGTCCAGGGCGTGATGCGCGCGTTCATCGACCGCGACGGCGAACTGCCGCAGTACGTGCTGGAATTCGACCGCGCCCAGGCCGCGCGCTACGGCATCAACGTGGGCGACGTGCAGGACCTGATGGAAACCGCGCTGGCCGGCAAGGCCGCCACCGAGCTGTGGGAAGGCGAGAAGCACTTCAGCGTGGTCGTGCGCCTGAAGCCGGGCGAGCGCGAGCTGCCCAACCTGCCGAACATCTTCATGCAGACCGCGGACGGCGCGCAGGTGCCGCTGTCGCAGCTGGTGCACTTCCGCGCGGCATCGGGCGCGATGAACATCAGCCGCGAGAACGGCCAGCGCACCACCTCCATCGGCATCTTCATCCACGACCGCGACATGGGCAGCGTGGTCAAGGACATGCAGGCGCTGGTGGCCAAGAACGTCAAGGCCGACGACGTCAAGATCAGCTGGTCCGGCGAGTTCGAGAACCAGGAACGCGCGATGGCGCGCCTGTCGATCGTGGTGCCGCTGTCGGTGCTGGTGATCTTCCTGCTGCTGTTCAACGCGTTCAAGTCGTTCAAGAGCGCCACGCTGATCATCTCGAACATCCCGTTCGCGCTGATCGGCGGCGTGTTCGCGCTGTTCCTCACCGGCATTCCGCTGTCGGTGTCGGCGGCCATCGGCTTCATCGCGCTGTTCGGCCAGGCCGTGCTCAACGGCGTGGTGATGGTGACGTATTTCAACCAGCTGCGCGACGAAGGCATGCCGGTGCGCCAGGCCGTGCTGACCGGCTCGATGGACCGCCTGCGCACGGTGCTGATGACCGCGCTGCTGGCCATGCTGGGCCTGTTCCCGATGGCCATCTCGCGCGCCATCGGCTCCGAGACGCAGCGCCCGCTGGCCATCGTCATCATCGGCGGCCTGATCACCGCCACGCTGCTCACGCTGATCGTGCTGCCCACGCTGTACGAATGGATGGTCGGCCGCAACTGGCCGGACGAAGAAGGCGGCGGCAACGGCGACGAGAACCGCCTGTCGGATTCGGTGCCGGCCTGATCCGCGCGGCAAAGCGGCATCCGGGTTTGCCGCCGGCTGGCCCCCCTCCCCCGCTTGCGGGTGAGGGGGGCCACAAGCCGCAAGCCGACCTTGTCAGCAGGGCCTGTGCCGTCTTACGGCACAGGCCTTTTTTGTCGTTGGCGCCGGATTTCCCGGCCTGTGCCGGGCCGGCGCCCGCCGGTTTATCGCTCGGTATTTTCTGATCGCCCCGTCGGATTTATTTCCCGGCATTATCGGAATATGGCGATTCCCATCGCGGCCATCGCCGCGCGGGTCACTGCCGAAAATCCGAAAACACGAGATAGTTCCGATATTGATTCGGAATAAACCGAGCAACGGAAAACCGGCCAGCCTCCGGGTGTATAACGCGGCACCCCGCTACGCCGGATCGGAAAATCCGGTCCGGAACGGGTTTGCGCCGTCCGCTCCACCCGCCCGCGGACTTGCCTCGCCGCCACAGCACCCCCGAATCCGCTCTCATCTTCTTCGAAAACCCCAGCAGGATGCGCGATCCGGGTCGCGATCTTCATGATGCGCGCCCAAATCATGGGTCTTAATAGGCCCTTGCCGTGCTTTTAGTACGATTACTAAATGGCTGTAAATAGCTTTCGCGGCAGTCCTATTTCGCCAAAAACGCAAGGTTGCCACAATCTGGGCTGGCGTTGAAATGACACGCCGTCAGCGTCCACCCGATCCGGGGGAGTTCACTATGCAGGCATATAAAGACAGGTAAGGCAAAAATGAAAATCAACACGAATTCCATTTTCAAGGCATTGGCGATCGCCGCGGCAGTGGCGTCGGCTCCGGCGGCAATGGCGGCGGA
Organism: Cupriavidus sp. WS; assembly: GCF_000395345.1. NCBI lineage: Bacteria > Pseudomonadati > Pseudomonadota > Betaproteobacteria > Burkholderiales > Burkholderiaceae > Cupriavidus > Cupriavidus sp. WS. Next base: position 37,939 of record NZ_AQPL01000097.1, read on the forward strand.
TGGTGAGATCACCTTCAGCGGCCAGGTGCTGTCGACCACGTGCACCATCACCGGCGGCGGCGGCGCGACCGGCACCAGCAACATGACGGTGAAGCTGCCGACCGTGTCGGTGTCCTCGCTGGGCAGCTCCGGCGACACCGCGGGCCGCACGCCGTTCTCGATCAATCTGAGCGGCTGCACCGCCGGCTCCACCAAGGTCTCGACCTACTTCGAGGCCGGCAACACGGTCGACCAGGCATCGGGCCAGATCAACCTGATCGACGACGGCAGCGGCAAGCCGGTGGCGGCGAACGTCCGCATCCGCCTGCTGAACAACGCGCAGAACCCGATCGTGGCCGGCGCGCCCGTGGGCACGCAGAACTCGCAGACGGTCGACCTGAACGGCGGCGCCGCGTCGCTGCAGTACTACGCCGAATACGTGGCCACCGGCAAGGCGACCGCCGGCACCGCGGATTCGCGCATCCAGTACTCGCTGAACTACCAGTAAGTCCACGAAAGCGGCGGGCGGCGGCAG